>DAOSWS010000033.1 GCA_035593605.1 Thermoanaerobaculia bacterium
CGTGAAGGCGGCCGTACCGTCGGTGCCGGTACCGTTACCGAAATCATCGAGTAGGTTATGCGCGATAACATCATTATGCAGTGCGGCGAATGTAAACGTCGAAATTACACAACGACGCGAAACAAGCGTACGCACCAGGAAAAATATCTCATCCGGAAGTACTGCCCCCACTGCCGAAAGCATACGGAGCACAAGGAGAGTAAATAAGGTGAGGTAGGCCAGTAGCTCAATTGGCTAGAGCACCGGTCTCCAAAACCGGGGGCTGGGGGTTCGAGTCCCTCCTGGCCTGCCAGATTTAGTGAAGGAAAGGTGACCTTATGGCGAACATCGTCGAGCGACCCAAACAGATGTGGGAAGACATGAAGACACGCTGGCGGGAAATCCGTCAGGAGATGAAAAAGGTGTCATTCCCCAGCCAGAAGGAAGTATTTGGAACCACGACCATGGTGATCGTTTCCAGCTTTGTGCTGGCCGTGTTTCTCTGGATTGCCGACTATGTATTCCAGCATATCATCATGCTGATTTTTAAGAAGTTCGGAGTGTAAATGTCGAAGAATCTGAAGTGGTACATCGTCCATACCTATTCCGGGTTTGAGGACAGGGTCAAACAGACCCTGGAACAGCGAATCGACGCCCGGAATCTGGGGGATTACTTCGGTGAAATCAAGGTGCCGAAGGAGACGGTGATCGAACTCAAGGCCGGGAAGAAAAAGGAAGTCGAACGGAAATTCTTCCCCGGTTATATTCTTGTCGAGATTGAGACCATAGCCGGTCCCGACGGAAAACCAAAGATTCCGGAAGAGGCCTGGTATCTCGTTCGGCATACTCCCAAGGTTACCGGGTTTGTCGGGGGAGGAAAGCATCCGGCTCCACTCACCGATGATGAAGTAAAACAGATTCTTCACCACGTCGAAGTTACAAAGGAAAAGCCCAAACCCAAGGAAGTCTTCGAGCTGGGCGAACTGGTTCGGATCACCGAAGGTCCCTTCGCGAATTTTACGGGAAAGATCGAAGATGTGAATGTTGATCGCTCCACCCTGAAGGTTTCCGTGACCATTTTCGGCCGCTCAACCCCGGTTGAGCTGACCTTTTACCAAGTTCAGAAATTGTAGGAGTTACCATGGCAAAGAAGGTCATTGGACAGATCAAGTTACAGATTCCGGCGGGAGCCGCAACACCGGCTCCTCCGGTAGGGCCCGCGCTGGGTCAGGCCGGAGTCAACATTATGGAGTTCTGCAAGGCGTTCAATGCCAGGACGCAGAAAGATCAGGGATTGATTATTCCGGTCGTGATCACGGTCTATTCAGACCGTTCCTTCACCTTTGTGACCAAGACTCCTCCCGCTCCGGTGCTGATCATGAAAGCCATCGGACTCGAGAAGGCAAGCGGAGAGCCCAACCGGAACAAAGTCGGAAAAATTACGCGTGAACAGATAAAGAAAATCGCCCAGCTGAAGATGCCGGATCTGAATGCCGGTGACCTGGCGGCGGCCGAAAAAATGATTGAAGGAACGGCACGCTCCATGGGCGTTGATGTAGTGGACTGAGGAGGAACTGTGGCAAAGCACGGAAAAGTCTACAACAAGGCATCCGAATCCATGAAGGGTTCGGTCATGCCCCTGAAAAACGCAGTTGCGGCCATCAAGGAACATCCATGCGCCAAGTTTGACGAAACCGTTGAACTTACCATGCGTCTGGGTGTCGATCCCCGGCACGCCGATCAGATGGTGCGCGTCTCCATTGTTCCGCCCCATGGGATCGGCAAGTCCAAGCGGGTTCTTGTTATCGCCCAGGGAGACCATGCCAAGGCAGCTCAGGAAGCTGGTGCGGATCTGGTGGGTGGCGAAGAGATGGTCGAGAAAATCCAGGAAGGTTTTCTCGATTTTGATGCCGTGATTACCACTCCTGACATGATGAAATTTGTCGGGAAGCTGGGTAAGGTACTCGGGCCCCGCGGCCTGATGCCCAACCCCAAGACCGGTACTGTCACGACGAATATCGCCGATGCCATCAGCGAAATCAAGGCTGGAAAGCTTGATTTTCGTGTGGATAAGTTTGGAACGATCCATGTAGGAACCGGCAAGCTTTCCTTTGAAGCTGACAAGCTGGAAGAAAACATCCGGGCGGTCGTTCAGGCTGTTATGAAGGCAAGACCCGTTTCGGCCAAGGGGCGATACGTGAAAAAGGCCTTTCTAGGCTCCACCATGGGTCCTGGGATCCAGCTGGACCTTGCAGATCTGGAGGTGTTGTAATGCTTCGAGCCGAACGCGTTGCCCGAACCAACATTCTTGCGGACAAGCTGAAGGACCAGAACAACGTGTTTCTTCTGAACTTTAAAGGAATCAACGTTCCTGATATCACCCAGCTGAGGCATGACCTCCGCAGTGTGGACGCTGAGTACGTAGTCGTGAAGAACCGTCTTATGAAGAGAGTGATCGCGGAATCCGAACTGGAAGGTCTGCAATCCTTTCTCCAGGGGCCGACGGCCATTGTTATCGCAAAGGGTGATCCCGTAGAACCCTCGAAAAAGCTTGTCGAATTTGCCAAAACTCATCCCGATTTCCAGTTTAAGGCGGGAAGTGTGGAAGGCAAGGTCGTGGATGCAGCAACCCTCGTCGAGCTCTCCAAGATGCCGTCCAAAGAAGTACTGGTTTCCAAGCTGCTCTATATCCTGCAATCGCCGTTGAGACGCCTGGTTACCGCACTCAATACTCCGGTGCAAAATTTCGTTTCCGTCCTTCACCAGGTTTCGGAACATAAATAAATAACATTTTTTGGAGGTTTTTCCATGGCAGACATCACGAAAGAAAAGGTGGTCGAGTTCATCAAAGGCATGACCGTCATCGAGCTCAACGAGCTCGTAAAGACCCTCGAGGATGAATTCGGCGTTTCGGCCGCCGCGGCTATGATGCCCGCCGCCGGCATGATGGCCGGTGCCGTTGCCGGTGCAGCCGCTCCCGCGGAAGAAAAAACTGAATTCGACGTCATTCTCACCGGTGTTGGCGACAAGAAGATCAACGTGATTAAGGTTGTCCGGGAAGTCACCACCCTCGGACTGAAGGAAGCAAAAGATCTCGTTGACAGCGTTCCCGGCACGGTGAAGGAAGCCGTCCCGAAGGATGAGGCGGAGTCCATTAAGAAAAAGTTTGAAGAAGTCGGCGCGACGGTCGAAATTAAGTAAGAAGTTCAATCAATCCCATGGATCATCAGCTTTGCTGTTGTCCATGGGATTAGTGTCTTCGCTCACCAACTGAAGGAGCCCTTCATGAGCAAACCCGTCGAACGAGTAGACTTTGCAAACATTAAGACCCACATTCCTGTACCGAACCTCATTCAGGTTCAGAAGGAGAGCTATGACCAGTTTCTCCAGATGGACCTTCTTCCAGAGGAGCGGGAAACGCTGGGTCTGCAGTCGGTTTTCAAGTCCATCTTTCCCTTTTCCAATTTCCGAGAAACCTGCAGCATCGATTTTATGCACTATACGATCGGTGACTGGCAGTGCCGATGTGGCAAACTTCAGGGTCTGCAGTTTATGCGACTCACCTGCAGAGCCTGCGGGTATGCCATTCCCATTAAGGACCATCAGGAACACCTCCAGGTGTGCTCAAAGTGCGGGCATCAGAACGATTACAACCCGACACTCTGTTCCTCCTGCGGGTATCCCGTGGATCTTCGCCTCCCCTTTACGCCGGAGGAGTGCCTGGAGAGAGGGTTGACCTATGCGGCCCCTCTGAGGGTCACCTTCCGCATGTTCTTTTATGACAAGACACCTACGGGGAAGAGCAAGGTCAAGGATGTCAAGCAGGAAGAGGTCTTTTTCGGTGATGTTCCTCTGATGACCGATACCGGTACCTTTATTATTAACGGTACCGAGAGGGTTGTCGTGTCCCAGCTCCATCGTTCGCCCGGAGTCTTTTTCACCCAGGAAGGTCCCTACCATTTCATGGGGAAGATCATTCCGTACCGCGGATCCTGGGTTGAGTTCGAATTCGACCGAAAAGGGATCCTCTACGTCCGTATCGATCGCCGCAGGAAGATTATCGGTTCGATCTTCCTTCGATGCCTGGGCCTCTCCACCGACGAGGAAATGATCCGCAGGTTCTACGCCACGGTAACCATGCGTCCGAATGAGACGGGTCTGGATCTCACATTCTCCAGAGCGGTTCTGGACCAGGAACAGGTGAAAGAGAAGGAACGGACCCTTACCGGTCAGGCGGTCACCACAAAGGTCTTTGCCGGGGTTAAATGGGACAAGCACCTGCAGGAAGAGCTTCGGACCAAGGGAAAAGCAACCCGTTCGGTCAAATTTTCCCAGGTGGTTCAGGGAAGATTCGTTCATGACGTTGTGGATCTGAAGACCGGAGAGGTTCTCTTTGAAGCCAACGATCCGATTCCCAAGACCTTTATCACGACCTTCCAGGAACATGGGATCGAGGAAGCCGATATCTATTTCCCGCAATGGGACATAGCTGCGGATGTCCTTTCCAATACTCTCGAAAAGGATATGACCTCGGATCGGGATGAAGCTCTGTTAGAGTTTTACAAGCGGATGCGGCCCGGGGAACCCCCCACACGGGATAATGCACAGGCTCTCTTTCAGTCTACGTTTTTTGATGACAGGCGGTATGACTTTTCTGAAGTCGGCCGTTTTAAATTCAACATCAAGCTCGATGTAAACTCACCCATCAATGAAAAGGTACTTCAGCCCGAGGATTATCACACGGTCGTGAACTACCTTTTCCGACTCCGCAAGGGGATCGGGTACGTTGATGACATTGATAACCTTGGAAACCGCAGGGTGAAACCCGTGGGTGAACTCCTTGAAAACCAGTTCCGCATCGGTGTGGTTCGAATGGAACGGGCGATCAAGGAAAAGATGTCCGTCCTTCAGGACCTGTCCAATGCCATGCCTCGCGATGTGGTCAATGCCAAGCCGGCGATGGCGGCGGTCAAAGAGTTCTTCGGATCCAGTCAGCTTTCCCAGTTTATGGATCAGACGAATCCTCTGGCGGAAATCACCCATAAGCGGCGACTGTCCGCTCTGGGGCCTGGCGGTCTTTCCCGGAAACGAGCGGGATTTGAGGTTCGCGACGTTCACACCACCCATTATGGTCGAATCTGCCCTATTGAAACACCTGAAGGTCCCAATATCGGACTGATTTCCTCCCTTGCCACATTTGCCAGGATCAACCGCTATGGGTTCCTGGAAAGCCCTTATAAAAAGGTGGAAAACGGCCAGGTTCTTGACCATCTCAGGATTACCCGGCCAGGCGAATCCTCCTTCAAAATCGATCAGGTTGTTTTAAGGGACGAATTTGAAAAAGAAAATGCATCTCTGAAGAAAAAGAAGAAGATGCTGGCGGCCGCCGAACCCTATGCATTTTACCTTTCCGCCTGGGAAGAAGAACGGTATATCATCGCACAGGCCAACGCGAAGCTGGATGACAAGGGTCATATCCTTACCGATCAGGTGATTGCCCGGTTCGGGGGAGAATTTGTGACCGTGGAAAAGAGTAAGGTCGATTATATCGACGTTTCACCCAAACAGCTGGTTTCTGTGGCCACGGCGCTGATTCCCTTCCTGGAGCACGACGATGCCAACCGGGCTCTCATGGGGTCCAACATGCAGAGGCAGGCTGTCCCCCTCATTAAATCCGAATCACCCATCGTGGGAACCGGTCTGGAATCCATGGTGGCGCGAGATTCAGGCTCCGTGGTTGTCTGCAAACGTGCCGGAGTCGTGGAAGCCGTGGATGCCGAAAGGATCATCGTCCGCGTCGAGGGTAAAGATCTTGCCACCGGAGAGGCCAAGGAATTCGGGGCGGATATCTATCCCCTGATCAAGTACAAGCGCTCCAACCAGAATACCTGCATCAATCAGGTCCCCATTGTCACCAAGGGGGATCGAGTGGATATCGGCCAGATCCTTGCCGATGGTCCCTGCACCGAACTTGGCGAGCTGGCCCTTGGACGCAACGTGCTCTGTGCCTTTATGCCCTGGCGCGGATACAACTACGAGGATGCTATTCTCATCAGTGAGCGGATCGTAAAGGAAGACGCTTTTACCTCAATCCACATCGAGGAATTCGAATGTGAGGCGAGAGATACGAAACTGGGACCCGAAGAAATCACACGGGATATCCCCAACGTATCGGACTCCGCCCTGAAGGATCTTGATGAGAGTGGAATCGTATGCATCGGTGCCGAAGTCAAGACCGGGAGTATCCTGGTCGGCCGGGTGACCCCCAAGGGGGAAACCCACCTTTCTCCGGAAGAGAAGCTCCTCCGAGCCATCTTTGGGGAAAAGGCCGGAGATGTGAAAGATGCTTCCCTTCGCGTGCCTCCGGGTATCGAAGGCCGGATTGTCAATGTAAGGATCTTCTACAGGAAGGGTGTGGAGAAGGATCTGCGTGCCCTTCATATCGAAGAAGAGTTTGAAACAAAGCTTGAACGAAACTTTAAGGATCAGGAACGGATTTTCATCGAAGAGCGGAATAAAAATATCTTTCAGCTTCTTCAGGGAATCAAACCCACTGCCGCCGTCAAGGATCCCAAGACGGGGAAAACACTCGTCAAGAAGGGGGAAACCTTCAGCCTCGAGACCGTTCTGGCCCTTGATTCCAAGACTCTCAAGTCTCTCCCCATCAATGACCAGGTCGTGAAGGAAGAGATTGCCAGCATCGTGAGCCGTACGGCCGCAAAGCTGGAGGTACTGAAAAAGGACATCCAGGATAAGGTGGAAAACCTTCACAGCGGGGAAGAACTCTCTCCCGGCGTGATCAAGAAGGTCAAGGTCTTTGTTGCCATGAAGCGAAAACTTAACGTTGGCGACAAGATGGCTGGAAGGCACGGCAACAAGGGCGTTATTTCCCGGATCGTTCCCGAAGAGGATATGCCTTACCTGAACGATGGAACTCCCGTGGATATCGTGCTGAATCCCCTGGGCGTTCCCAGCCGAATGAATGTCGGTCAGATTCTCGAAACCCATCTCGGGTGGGCCGGAGCCGTTCTTGGCCTGAAGTTTACCTCTCCCGTTTTTGATGGTGCCCACGAGAGTAAGATCAAGGGGTACCTCGAAAAGGCCAACCTTCCATTGGAGGGAAAGGCCACCGTTTATGACGGCATGACGGGAATGGCCTTCGATCAGAAGGTGACGGTAGGTTTCATCTACATGATGAAGCTGGTCCACATGGTGGACGATAAGATCCATGCCCGAAGTATCGGCCCTTACTCTCTCATCACCCAACAGCCCCTGGGCGGTAAGGCTCAGTTTGGCGGCCAGCGCTTTGGAGAAATGGAAGTCTGGGCTCTGGAATCCTACGGGGCAGCCTATACCCTTCAGGAGTTCCTGACCTACAAGTCCGACGATGTTGAAGGAAGAACGAAGCTCTACGAGGCTGTGGTCAAGGGGAAAGTCCCCGACGATCCCGGCATTCCCGAATCGTTTAACGTACTGATCAGAGAACTGCGTTCCCTCTGTCTGGACGTTGAGCTGTTGACCGTATAAGGAGGCCAGAGTGACTAACGGGATCATGACTGATAAAAGTCCTGAAATCATCGATTTCAACGCGGTCCGTGTCTCACTGGCGTCTCCCGAGAAGATACGCCAGTGGTCGCACGGTGAAGTAACCAAACCGGAAACGATCAACTATCGAACCTTTAAACCGGAAAAAGATGGTCTTTTCTGCGCGAAAATTTTCGGGCCCGTCAATGACTGGGAGTGCCTCTGCGGCAAGTACAAGCGGATGAAGTACAAAGGGATCATCTGTGACAAGTGCGGAGTCGAAGTCACGCGATCCAGGGTTCGACGGGAACGGATGGGCCATATTGAGCTCGCCTCCCCGGTTGCCCACATCTGGTTTTTCAAGGGCACGCCTTCCCGCATGTGCTATATCCTCGATCTTTCGGTCCGAGCTCTGGAGGGGGTTCTCTATTACGAGCGTTACCTCGTGGTGGACCCGGGCGATACGGCCCTCAAACCCCTGCAGATCCTGACGGAAGAGGAGTATCGGGAAGCCCTTTCGGAATACGGAGACAACTTTGAAGCCGGTATGGGTGCCGAGGCGGTCCAGGCGGTTCTTCAGCAGATCGATCTCGACGATCTGGCGGAAGATCTCCGGATCGAAATGACAACGACCAAGTCCAAGCAGAAACGACTGAAGACGGCCAAGCGCCTCAAAATCGTCGATGCCTTCCGGAATTCGGGTCAGCGTCCCGAGTGGATGATCCTCAGTGTCATCCCGGTTCTCCCTCCCGACCTCCGCCCCCTTGTCCCCCTGGACGGCGGTCGCTTCGCTACTTCCGACCTGAACGATCTCTACCGAAGGGTAATCAACCGAAACAACCGTCTGAAGAAGCTTCTGGATCTTCGTGCCCCCGAAGTCATCGTTCGAAATGAAAAGCGTATGCTTCAGGAAGCTGTCGACGCGCTCTTCGATAACGGAAGGCGCGGACGGGCTGTGAAGGGATCCAATAACCGCCCCCTGAAGTCCCTCTCGGACAACCTCAAGGGAAAGCAGGGCCGTTTCCGTCAAAACCTTCTCGGAAAGCGTGTCGATTATTCGGGGCGGTCGGTCATCGTCGTCGGACCCGATCTCAAATTGAGCCAGTGCGGTCTGCCCAAAATCATGGCTCTTGAGTTATTTAAACCGTTTATTTACGCAAAACTTCAGTCCATGGGTGTCGCCAACACGATCAAGGCCACCAAGGAACTGGTTGAAAAGCAGGAAGACGTCGTATGGGACGCGCTGGAAGCCGTCACACGGGAACATCCCATTCTGCTCAACCGTGCCCCGACGCTCCATCGTCTCGGAATTCAAGCCTTCGAACCCCTCCTGGTAGAGGGAAAGGCTCTTCAGATCCATCCGCTTGTCTGCCCTGCCTTTAATGCTGACTTTGACGGCGATCAGATGGCGGTTCACGTCCCCATTTCTCCCAAGGCACAGCTGGAAGCGCGGCTCCTCATGTTTGCGCCGCACAATGTGCTTTCCCCTGCCAACGGGAGGCCGCTGGCGGTTCCCACGCAGGACATGGTTCTGGGTCTGTACTATCTCACGATGTCCCGCGAGGGTATGCCGGGAGAAAACAAGATCTTTGGAACCAAGGAAGAAGTGATCCACGCCTACGAAGCGGAAGTGGTTCACCTGCATACACCGATTCAGTATCGCTATACCGGGTCTCTTATGGACCTCACGACCCAGCTGAACGATCAGATGGTCACACAGGCTTCCGTGATCCAAGTGGAAAATTACCTCCTGGAAACTTCGGTTGGCCGGGTCATCTTCAATGATCACCTTCCCCAGGAACTTCCCTTCATCAACGGGATCATCAAGAAAAAAGGCGTACAGGAACTGGTTCGGTACTGTTATCTGAACTACGGTCACGAAAATAGTGTGGAGCTTCTCGATGTGCTGAAAGAGCTCGGATTCAAGTACGCGACACGGGGAGGCATCTCCTTCGGTCTGGAAGACATGGTCGTTCCCGATAAAAAGGACTCGCTGATTAAGGATACCTACAACCGGATCAAGGATATCGAAAAGTTGAGGGCGGTGGGTTCCATCACCGCTGGTGAACGCCATAACAAGATCATCGACGAATGGCACGCCGTGACCGAACGCGTCGCCAAGGAGATGTTTTCCAAAATGGTAACGGTGGCCAAGGAAACGAATGAAATCAATCCCATCATGGTCATGGTGGACTCGGGTGCCCGAGGCTCCAAAGAACAGGTTCGCCAGCTTGCCGGAATGCGTGGCCTGATGTCCAAACCTTCCGGTGAAGTCATGGAGACGCCGATTACGGCAAACTTCCGTGAAGGCCTTTCCGTACTGCAGTACTTTATTTCGACCCATGGCGCCCGAAAGGGATTGGCCGATACGGCTCTGAAAACGGCCGATTCGGGGTACCTGACGCGCCGACTGGTCGATGTTTCGCAGGACACGATGGTCCTGGAGTACGACTGTGGAACGCTGGACGGAATCTACGCCCGCGCGATTATTGAGGCAGGTGAGATTCTGGAAAGCCTTGCTGATCGTATTGTGGGCCGTGTATCCCAGCAGGATGTCCTCGATCCGCTAACAGGAGACGTGATTGTTTCCACAAACGATCTGATCGACGAAACGGCCGCTTCCACCATTCAGGAAGCCGGTATCGAGGAAGTCAAGATCCGTTCGGTTCTCACCTGTGAAAGCCGGCACGGAGTCTGCCAGCTCTGTTACGGCCGCGATCTTTCCACCGGAAAAATCGTGGATCTTGGGACTGCGGTCGGTATTATCGCCGCACAGTCCATCGGTGAGCCCGGAACCCAGCTTACGATGCGGACCTTCCACTACGGCGGTACCGCGGCGGGCGCCAAGGAGCAGACTCAGCGGGAAGCCCGGTATCCCGGAACGGTCAAGTTTGAAAACGTCCAGAAGGTAACCAATAAGGACGGCGATTACGTCGTCGTCAACCGAAACGGCATCATCGTCATCCTGGATGAAAACAAACGGGAAAAGGATCGGTCTCCGGTATCCTATGGCTCCATCCTGAAGGTTATGGAAGGATCTAAGGTCGAACCGGGACAGCTTCTTCTGGAATGGGATCCCTATTCTTCCGTGATTCTGACGGAAATTGCCGGTACAGTTGAGTTCAAGGATATTGTCGAGGGCGAAAACGTTAAAGAAGAAGTGGACAAGGTCACCGGAAAGGCTTCCAAGATTGTCGTGGAAACCCTTACCCCGGAAAAACGCCTGCCTCACATTGTGGTGCAGGCTGATAAAGAATCGCGAAAGTACCTCCTGCCCGTCCACAGCCACCTGATGGTGGAAGGCGGACAGGCTGTTCAGCCCGGCGACGTTCTGGTAAAAATCCCCCGTGAATCGACGAAGACCAAGGACATTACCGGCGGTCTCCCCCGGGTCCAGGAGCTCTTTGAAGCCCGCCGCCCGAGGGACCCGGCCGTGGTTTCGGAAATTGACGGTGTCGTCCTTTACGGCTCTATTCAGAGAGGCATGAGGGAAATCATCGTCCAGGGAGAATTTGAAGAGCGGAAGTATCTCATCCCGCGTTCTTCCCACGTAACGGTCCAGAACGGTGAGTTCATCAAGGCCGGGGAACCCCTGAACGAAGGCCCGATCAACCCCCATGACATCCTGGCCATCAAGGGTGAAAAGAATCTTCAGTTCCACCTTGTGAACAAGATTCAGGAAGTTTACCGATCCCAGGGTGTTGATATCAACGACAAGCATGTTGAAGTCATCGTACGGCAGATGATGCGGCTGGTCCGCGTCGTCGAAGTTGGGGACACCCGATTCGTCGTGGATGAATACGTGGACCGTTTTGAGTTCCAGGAAGAAAACGACAGGGTCCTGGCCATGGCGGGAGAACCCGCACGGGCCACCCCGCTTCTCCTGGGCATCACCAAGGCCGCCCTGGCCACCGACTCCTGGATCTCCGCGGCTTCCTTCCAGGAGACCACCCGGGTGCTCACCGCCGCCGTCATTGGCGGCCAGGTGGACTACCTGCGGGGGTTGAAGGAAAACGTAGTTGTGGGTCGCACGATTCCGGTTGGAACGGGTTACCCCTTCTACCACCGGTACGCTCTCGAACCTGCGCAGATTCTGGAAAGAGAAGAGCCGCGTCCTTCCATCCTCGAAGAAGCGGAAAAGGTTGTCCGCGCCCGGCTTGAGATGATCCGGGGCCTGGAAGGCTCGGAGGAAGGTGAAGACAGCTAAGGTACAACGGTTTTACCATCAGGCCATGGTAAACCTTACGCCCCGGCACTGCCGGGGCTTTTTTATTCATATCAGCCAGTACCCTGAGTTATAATGAAACCTGAAGGGCTATAATTCCAAAATTCGCAATGATGACGGGGGAAGAGATGATGTATCCATTACTAAAGCCACAATTAGTTCCGTTTTGCCGTCGAATATCCCGAATCCCGTCTCTGTCCGCCACTATCTTCGCGGTCTTCCTTTTTTCGTTGCCATCCTGTACCACGAACCCCATACCGGCCGGTATGGATATCTCTTTATCAAACATCGAGCTCATCGAAGCAACGCTCTTTGAGACGACAATGCTGTTAACGGTCAGGATCATCAATGAAAATCCCGACCCACTCACTGTAACCGGAGGTGTCTACAAAGTCGACCTCAACGGGCTCAAGATCGGTAAAGGGGTAAGCGGTGAAATCCTGGAAATTCCCCGATTCTCGACAGGCACCACTACGGTTACCTTCCACATCAGCAATCTCGCGCTTTTGACAAGAGTGAAGGCACTGCTGGAGAATCAGTCGATCGGATACACGATCATCAGCCGTGTTTACACCAGAAGCGGGCAGCGGAACCGGCGAGTCTACCGGAAAAAAGAGGGTTTCCTGGACTTCAACGAGAAGGAAGAGAGTCTGGAACGGGAACCCGCATCGACAGCAAGTTTTTGAAAGGACAGTATGACTGGAGTACGACTAGGGACACGGTACCTGATTATCGATTAATCAATTTCTTCAGGATCCATAAACCGATTTCAAGCCCTCCCACTTCAGATTATTTTTCTGGAAGAGAGGGGTTCTCTGAACGATAACAGAAAAATAAATTCAGGCGATAGTAAACGTTGCCTTCTCGAGGAGGCGGGATCCGTCCTGGAGGGAGATTTCCACGCGGTCACCTCTTTGTATGCTAGCCACTCCTTCCGGAGTGCCGGTAAAGATCAGGTCCCCGGGTCTCAGGGGAAAGATGCGTCCGACATAGGACGGGATCTCCTCCAGGGGAATGATCATCTGATCTACGGTTCCCGATTGCCTGAGCTCCTCGTTGACATAGAGCTCGATCCTGAGGGTTTCCCGGTTCAGGAGGTGGGCCTCAAAAAAAGAACCCACAGGGGCGGACTGGTCAAAGGCTTTGGCCGCTTCCCAGGGGAGCGAACGGGCCTTTAAATCGGCCTGGATGTCGCGCAGGGTCAGGTCGACCCCGACACCAAAGGCATAACGGTTGTCATCCGGGTTGAGACACAGCATAACCAGCTCCACCTCGTGGTGGAGGTCTTTACCGTGGGACGGGTGAGTGACAGGGACGTCACGGTCGGCTTCGAGCTGGACGATGGCTGTGGCAGGTTTCATGAAAATGGAGGGGAGCTTGGTGGGGTCGGCCCCCATTTCTTTCGCGTGGGCGGCGTAGTTGCGGGTCAGACAGAAGATGCGGCCCGCTTCGACGGGGGCGGTCCCTTCCCTGTAAATGGTGCGAACGTGGATGGTCATTCGATCTCCTGGAATCAAGTATTAAACCGGGTCGGTTGAGCCGGGAGCGCATTCCCCAATGGCGGCAATATCCTGTGCGCCATAAACCAGTTCATTCAATCGTTTGAAAGCGTCAAGAAGAGCGGGAGGAGCATTGTCCGGAATGTGAAACCGGACAGAATCGGGGACCGGATGGCGGGGAAGGATGGTGATCCCGGTAAAACCTGCCTCATTCAGTGCATGGGAGAGCGTCTCCTGCTGCCACGGGTGGATATGTCCCGGGTCCTTGAAGAAATTGAAAAGTCCCGTGAGGCATCCGGTGTTCGGTACTTCGACGATCAGAAGTCCTCCCGGTTTGAGACGGGTATGAATCAGGTTCAGAAGGACGGAGGCCTGACCGGGAGGAAGATGTTCCAGAACATGAAAGAGGGTAACGCACCCGATCGATTGGGGTTCCGCTCTAGAGAGTACTTCGAAGAGGTCTCCGTGAATGACGGGGAGACCTTCCTCTTTCAGAGACCGTGCGAAGCTTTCGTTCTTTTCGATGCCCTGAGATGGGATGGCTTCCCTGGACAGAAGACGCAGAAATTCTCCACGGCCGCAGCCCAGATCCCACACCGGGTAATGCTCTCCAATGCGGTCGAGATAGAACGCAAGATCTTTCTCGATGGCTTCAACCGATCCCCGGAACCGGTCTTCAAACGCCGCATAGTCCAGATCGGCAGCCGCTTCCGGTGTGATTTTTTCCAGGGCTTTCTCCTGGGCCATGGACATGAACCGTCGGGTTCGCGCTAATGCCCATTCCGCTTTGGCATCGATACCGCCGAGAACAGCCTCGGTCTCTTCCTTCAGGGCGGGTACCACGCCGTCCCGAAGCTTTTCCACTTCACTCTGAAGAGAGCCGTGACTCTTTTGCACGTGTTCCTGGAGTCGAACGATATCTTCATGGAGCCGCGCGGTGTCGCGGGCGAGGGTTTCAATTTGCTTCTGCATCTCTTCTCCGGCGAAGGTATCCAGGAGGAAGAGGTTGAAATTTCTCTGCTGTTCGAGACGGGTAGCTAAGAAAAGATCCCCCGGCTTGCGGAGGATCTTTTTAAGAATCCGTATGAAAGGGTTCCCGTGACGGAGGTCTGCCGGGCGGTTTTCCGCCCAGGCCTCTCTCCACTCAGGATGGTTCTTCGGAGGTTGTTTCGCCACCTTCCGATTTTACCTCCACTTTTACCAGGGCTTCCACATCTCTGTGGAGTTTCACGGTCACGTCGTGGGAACCGATCCTGCGAATGGGCTCGGCAAGATGAATGCGGCGCTTGTCAATAATGATATGCATGGCTTCAAATTTTTCGGCAATATCGGAGGCCGTGATGCTTCCATACAGGTGGCCTTCTTCGCCAGCTTTCGCTTCGAATGTCAATATCTTTTCTTCAACCTGAGATTTCAGCTTTTCCGCCTGATCCCGTTCACGGAGCAGACGGACTTCCCAGACCTTTTTCTGCTGCTCAAGGCGCTTCATGTTGCCCTTTGTGGCTTCCCAGGCAAGGTTTTTCGGAATCAGGAAGTTTCTTGCATATCCAGGCTTGACGTCGATGACGTCACCCTGGTGTCCCAGAGTCTCGAAATCTTCAATCAGGATAATCTTCATGGTGGAGTCTCCTAGTCCTTGACAAAGGGCAGGAGAGCGATGATGCGCGCCTGCTTCACGGCCTTTTCCATCTGCCGCTGGTGCTTGGAGCACGTTCCCGTAACTCTTCGTCCCAGGATCTTGCCCCGTTCCATGGTGAACTGCTGAAGGAGCTCGATGTTTTTGTAATCGATGAACTTCATGCGCTCTTCACAGAACTTGCAGCGCTTTCGGCGTTGAAAATAGAATCTGCGTCCGCCCTCACTCATGGGTTACCTCCTCCGAAGCGGGTGTTTCACTTTCCTTTTTGGCCTGGAAAGGAATGGGAAGCTTGGCCTTGCGATAGTCCTCATCGATGCGGACAATGACATGACGGACCAGATGTTCCATCTGGTTCAGACGCATGTCAATGCGGGAAATGTTCCCCGAGGGACCCGAGAAGTAGATCAGGTAGTAGATTCCCTCGGTAACGCGCTTGATGGGGTAGGCAAGGCGCCGTTTGCGCCATTCCTTCATTTCGTGAAGTTCGCCGTGCTCGCGGACGGTTTTTTCAACCTGTTCCAGAAGAGCCTGTCGTTCACCCTCTTCCATGTCGGCGGGGACAATGAAGAGTAATTCGTAAATACGTCCGTCCATTGGACCTCCTTTTGGACAATTCCCGCACTTCAGTGCGGATGGATTGACCCCGATTCTCTCCCCGGGGTAAGGAGAAACGCTATTCTACACTAAAATCGGCGCAATGACCAGCGCGACAACGCTCATGAGCTTAATCAGAATGTTGAGGGATGGACCGGCTGTATCCTTGAAGGGATCGCCAACGGTGTCACCGACAACGGAGGCCTTATGGGCGTCACTGCCCTTACCTCCAAATGCTCCGCCCTCGATATGTTTCTTGGCGTTATCCCAGGCACCGCCGCTATTGGCCATGAAGATGGCAAGAACTACCCCCGATGCGGTCACTCCGGCAAGGAGTCCACCCAGGGCCCGGACATCATAGAGGCCCACGATGACCGGGGTGAGAATGGCCAGAAGGCCGGGAAGCACCATTTCACGAATGGCGGCGCCGGTGGAAATGTCCACACAGGTTGCAAATTCGGCTTCCGCTTTTCCTTCCATGAGTCCGGGGATTTCTTTGAACTGGCGGCGGACTTCTTCAATCATCGATCCGGCCGCCCGCCCCACTGCTTTCATGGCCATGGAAGAGAAGAGGAAGGGGAGCATGGCTCCTACCATCAGGCCGGCCATGATTGTGGGATCCAGAAGGTTCAGGCCCGTGTCGTGCAGGCCCACTTTGGTCGTATAGGCCGTGTACAGTGCCAGGGCTGTCAGTGCAGCGGAGCCAATCGCAAATCCCTTTCCAATGGCTGCAGTTGTATTTCCCACAGCGTCCAGCTTGTCGGTCCGCTTGCGGACTTCGGGGCCAAGTTTGGACATTTCTGCTATTCCGCCGGCATTGTCGGCAACAGGGCCATAGGCATCCACAGCGAGCTGAATTCCCGTCGTCGACAGCATGCCCAGAGCTGAAATGGCGATTCCATATAATCCTGCAACTTTATAGGCAACGATAATGGTCCCGGCAATGGCAAGCACAGGGAGAGCTGTGGATCTCATTCCCGTCGCCAGACCCGAGATAATATTTGTCGCAGCTCCGGTTGTTGAATCCTTAGCGATATTTTGTGCGGGTTTTCTTGCTTCCGCGGTGTAGTACTCGGTGACGAGCCCGATAAAGATCCCGCAGGCCAGCCCGACCAGGGTCGCAATGAAAAGAGCTGTGGTGTGCGTGGGAAGAAGCCAGCGGATAATGAAGTACGAAAGGATGGCCATGCCGATGCCGGCACCGAAGGTTCCGGTATTCAGAGCGGTCTGAGGGTTGCCGCCTTCCCGGGTTCGAACGAAAAAGGTACCCAGGATTGAAACGATGATTCCGACCGCTGCAAGAACCAGAGGCAGGACAAGGGCCGGAAGGATTTCACCCGTGACAAAGGTGCTGGCGAGAACCATCGAGCCAATAATGGAACCGACGTAAGATTCAAAAAGGTCAGCCCCCATTCCGGCAACATCTCCCACATTGTCGCCGACGTTGTCGGCAATCACGGCAGGGTTGCGGGGATCGTCTTCCGGAATGCCGGCTTCGACCTTTCCTACAAGGTCGGCACCGACGTCTGCGGCCTTTGTATAAATACCGCCGCCAACCCTGGCAAAGAGCGCAATAGAGGAGGCACCCAGACTGAACCCTGCCATAACGGACAGAAACCGTTCAAGATCCTGATCGAAAGGGAAGATCTTGCGATAGACAATAAATAGAACACCAAGACCTAATACTCCCAGGCCTACAACCATCATACCCATGACCGTTCCGCCGGAAAACGCGACCTGAAGCGCTCCGGAAAGACCTTCACGGGCCTTGTTCGCGGTACGGACATTAGCCGATGTAGCCACCCGCATCCCAAAGAAACCCGCGGTGGCACTGCAGGCCGCTCCAATAAGAAAGGACAGAGCAACCAGAGGATGGCTGTTAGGTGTGTGCAGATTCGTCACGGCCAGAAGGATGGAGACAACGATGACAAAGATAATCAGTACGCTGTATTCCCTCCGCAGAAAGGCCATGGCTCCCGACCGGATATGGCCAGCAATCTTGACCATGGTTTCCGTTCCGGGATCCTGTTTTTCGATCCAGTAAGACTTAAAGAGTGCAAAGACAATGGAGAGGACCCCGGCGACGGGGATTAGATAGATGACGGCCTCAAGGTTCACTGTCTTCCTCCTTCGTTCGTGTATTCACGACGGCCATGGCTGCATCCAATCCGCGGTTGATGACCTCTTCCACGGAATCGGCACCCCGACCTAACATGGTTTCAACTATTTCCCGCTCACTCTTCCGAAAATCTGAAAGAACCCATTCGGCAAGATCCAGATATGTCGGGGAACTTCCGATTCCCATGCGAAGCCTGGGAATTCTATCCGAATCAAGAACTTCAATGATGTCGTTCAGCCCGTTATGCCCGCCACTGGACCCCTGCTTCCTGAGTCGGAGGGACCCGAGGGGAAGAGCCGCGTCATCCAGAATGACGAGGACATCTTCCAGGGAAAGATTCAGGTCATGTAGCATCATGGACACAGGGAGACCACTCCGATTCATGAAAAGCTGGGGCTTCATGAGAACAACCTCGACCCCATCTCGTATTCCCTTGCCCGTCAGTGCATTCCAGCGGGCGTTTCTCACGGAGACCCCCCAGCGTTCGGCCAGGTGATCCACAACCCTGAATCCAACATTGTGCCGGTTGTGTTCGTACGCGGCTCCAGGGTTTCCCAGACCGATGACGGCAAACAACTAGTCTTCTTCTTCCTCTTTCTTGCCCCTGGCGATGAGCTCGGGTTCGGCCTTTTCCTCTTCTTCCACTACCTCGGCTTCATCCGCTGCGGATACCTTTGGCGCACTTACGCGGACGATGAGGTTATGTGCTGCGTCCAGAACCTTGACATCCTCACCCATATCCAGATCTTCCACGCTGATATGGTCATTGATATTCAACTTTGAGATATCCACCATGATTTTGGGTGGAATCTTAGATGGAAGACATTCGACGTTGAGGCTTCTCTGCGCGAAATCCAGAAAACCTCCCACCTTGGTTCCCGGGGCGATTCCCTGGAGCTCAATCGGTATGGTTACGTGGATTGACTGGCCGTAAACCACCCGAATGAAATCGATGTGCATGAGGGTGTGATGGACAGGGTCGATCTGGAATTCATGAATCATGACGGGTTCCGCTTTCTTGGAACCCTCAATCGACAGATTGATAATGATATTGGTGTCCTTGTGCCGAACCATCGAGATGATATCGTCATGGTCCACGGTCAGGGGCACCGGGTCCTTGCCGGCACCGTATAGCACGGCGGGAAGAAGCCCCGTGCGCCGGATTTTCTTGGCGTATTCCTTTCCCCGTCCCTCGCGGGGTTTTGCGTTGATGGTGATTTCCGATGATGGCATGAGTCATTCCTCCTTGGATTTACACGAAAAGTGAACTGACGGAATCATCTTCATGAATCCGTCGTATGGCTTCGCCCAGCAGCGGGGCGATCGATAGTACCTTGAGTTTACTGCATCCGGAAATTTTCTCTTCCGTGGGCATGGTATTCGTTGTGAAGATCTCGGAAATGGAGGAGGCATTGATTCGTTCAATGGCCGGACCTGATAGAACAGGATGTGTGCATCCGGCAAACACCTCCGCCGCTCCCTTCTCCATCAAAGTTTCCACCGTTTTAATCAGCGTTCCGGCTGTGTCAATGATGTCATCCACGATCAGAGCGGTCCGATCCTGGACGTCACCGATGATGTGCATGACTTCCGACTGGTTTGGACCGGTACGGCGTTTGTCAATGATAGCCAGCTGGGCCTGGAGTCGTGAGGCGAAATAACGAGCCCGCTCCACGCCTCCCGCATCGGGTGAGACAACGGTGAGATTCTGAAAATTTCGTTGCCGGAACGCATCCAGAAGAACAGGGGAAGCAAAGAGATGGTCGACGGGTACGTCAAAAAAGCCCTGGATCTGGGGTGCGTGGAGATCCATCGTGAGAACCCGCTCCGATCCCGCCGTGTGCAGGAGGTCCGCAATCAGTTTGCTCGTAATCGGCACCCGGGGCCGATCTTTCCGATCCTGGCGGGCATACCCGAAGTAGGGGATCACGGCCGTCGTCCTCTGAGCGGAACTGCGCTTGAATGCATCAAGCATGATCAGGAGTTCCATGATGTTCTTGTTCGTGGGCTCACTTGTGGGCTGGATAACAAAAACATCCGCTCCCCGGACGTTCTCCTGGATCTGACAGTAGGTTTCCCCGTCAGAGAAGTCCCGCAGCTCCATCCGGCCGGGATCGATCCCCAGATAGGCACAGATCTCCTTCATGAGGGATGGATGTGCACGTCCTGAAAATATCTTTAACGGTCCCTGCATAGCTCCTGGCTGGGGCGGGAGGATTCGAACCTCCGGATGCGGGCTCCAAAGGCCCGTGCCTTACCGCTTGGCGACGCCCCAGTTAATCCTCAATTAGTAAGGAGGCGTCATCCACCTCTTGTGTCATTGCCCGCGCCTCGATGAGTTCTCCCGTGACCTTCTCATACTCCGAAAAAATGAGATTTTCAATTTCCGTCCGCATATCACGGTTGATCGGGTGCGCAATGTCTTTATACTGTCCGTTCCGCTTTCGCTTGGAGGGCATGGATACAAAAAATCCATCCTTGCCCTGGATGATTTTGATATCACTTACCAGGAAACAGTTGTCAAACACAATGGATGCAAACCCCTTGAGCTTGGTATCCTCAACGGGGTACACACGCACCTGGGTGATTTCCATAAACTCCTCCTGAGAATCCCCGTCCGGGGGGAAGCGGTTTAATGGACGGGCTCTACTATAGAGATTTGTCCCCGTTTTGTCAATTTCTGCGTGCATTTTTCGAGGGAGGACGGGGGATAGACGGCCCAGAAGGAACTCCCGCTTCCCGTCATCAGGAGCATGTCCGGACGGTCTTCTTCAAGGACGGCGTAAAACTCCTTCAATTCCGGGGCTACACGGAGGGCGGCCCGATAGAGATCGTTGCGCAGAGGAAAGATGTCATTTCCTTCCAAAAAATTATGGAGAGCCGGGTCTTCCGGTTCCATGGTCCCGGGATGGAGTCCAAGGGCGCGATAGACCGCAGGGGTGGAAAGGGCAAGGGGAGGGGTGAAGATCACGAATGGACCCTGAAGAGGCGGATGATCCAGATAGGTAAGGCTCTCGCCTCTCCCGCGGGCCAGGGCCGAACCTCCCTTGAGAAAAAAGGGTACATCCGAACCCAGTCGGGATCCAAGGTCCATGAGAGAAGTTTCATCGAGACCACAGGACCATATCTGATTCAGTTGCCGCAGGGCCGCAGCGGCGTCGCTGGATCCACCGCCAAGCCCCCCGCCCATGGGAATTTTCTTTTCGATATCAATCCGTATTCCCTTTCTGTGGGCGGCATAAGGCTGAATCAACCGGGCCGCCTTGAAGACCAGGTTATCCTCTTCGTCTACACCCGGGCAAAAAACCCGCAGGACCGGCCACTCCTGTTCATGGAATACCAGGGTGTCCGCAAGGGAGATTTCCTGGAAGAGGGAGTAAATTTCATGATACCCGTCCGGTCGAAGACCTCTTACCTGAAGAAAGAGGTTGATCTTGGCCCGTGCCTGTACGGACACCGGTTTCATGGGTTTCAGAATGTACGGATAGTGTTGATCAACGATCGATCAGTTCTGTGGCAGGCCTGGATGCCGGTGTGTCAGGGGTGATGGGGGGGGAATCCTTGAGATCTTCCCGGATGATAAGGTCAAGGAAGAGTTCCCGTACACCCGGTTTTCCCCTCAATCGGAAGACTTCCCGGATTTCGGAAGGCTTAAGGCGAATGCCGGTCATCATCTTGAGGTACTGGCTGAAAACTCTCGCCCGGGAACTGAAGCTCACGACGAGGATGACCAGGAGGACAAATGTAAAAGCAAGCATGTAGACAAGTTTTGGATCCATGGTTTCTCCTTACGGCCGGGAGCCTGATCTACCCTGCCGTGGATAGTCTAACCCGAGGCGCATCTGTTGGCAAATTTCAGCAGGGGCCGGGTCCATTGACCCCCCTTATCCGGGTGATATAATGGCCATACCGCACATCTGCAAAGGAGGGAAGCGTGGATTTTAACCTGACCGAGGAACAGAGAGCGATCCGGGATGCTGTCCGGGATATGGCCGAAAAGGAGATCCGTCCGAAAATCATGGAGTGGGACAATCCCGGCGTTTTTCACCATGAAGTCATTCCAACTATGGCGGAGCTGGGTCTTTTTGGAATTCTCTTTCCTGAGTCCTTCGGAGGTGCGGGGCTGGGATACGTTGAATACGTGCTCATCCTGGAAGAGCTTGCCCGTGTGGATCCATCCGTGGCGCTTACGATTGCGGCCCACAACTCTCTCTGTACAAATCATATCTACCTGTTCGGCACCGATGAGCAGAAGAACCAATATCTTCCGGACCTGGTATCCGGAAAGCACATCGGAGCCTGGGCTCTCACGGAACCCGGATCCGGTTCGGACAGCGCCGGGATGAGAACCGTTGCCGTGAGGGACGGGGATTCCTGGATCCTGAATGGGAGTAAAAATTTCATAACCCATGCCAGTGTTGGCAAGATTGCCGTTGTCCTGGCTGTGACCCGCCCGGAGGATCACCACCACGGGATATCCGCCTTTATCGTGGATCTGGATGAGCCCGGCGTCATAAGAGGGAAGAAGGAGGACAAGCTGGGTATGCGGTCCTCCGATACGAGCCAGCTCCACTTTGAGGACTGCAGAATTCCGGCGGACCGCCTTCTGGGAAATGAAAACAAGGGCTTCCAGTCCGCCATGGCTGTCCTGGACGGGGGAAGAATTTCCATCGCTTCTCTGGCCGTTGGGCTGGCCCGCGGATCCTTCGAGCACGCATTAAAATACTCCCAGGAAAGAAAACAGTTTAATCAGCCAATTTTTGAATTCCAGGCCGTTCATTTCCCCATTGCGGATATGGCGACACAGATTGAGGCGGCTCATCTTCTGACCATGCAGGCCGCCTGTCTGAAAGATGAGGGGAAGCGCACGACCCTTGAATCTTCGATGGCCAAGCTTTACGCCGGAGATGTGGGGGTCTGGGTGACAGAAAAGGCTGTACAGATCTTTGGAGGCTACGGGTTTATCAAGGACTACCCCGTGGAAAAATACTTCCGGGATGTCAAGCTCTGCACGATCGGGGAAGGTACGGCGGAAATCCAGAGAATGGTCATTGCCCGCCAGCTGCAAAAGGAGCTCGGCTGATTCCGTGGTTGCGTACTCTCCGTTTGTTGCCCGAATGCTCGAAGGAGATATCCGCTCCCTCGGTCGTGTCATCACCGCGATCGAAAATGGAACCCCCGATGGGTATGCCTATCTGCGTGAACTCTATCCCCTGGGAGGAAAGAGCCAGGTCGTAGGGATCACCGGTCCTCCGGGAGCCGGGAAAAGCACGATTGTCGATTGCTTTGCCCGTTCTCTCAGGAAACGCGGAAAGAGGGTGGGGATTGTCGCTGTGGATCCGACCAGCCCCTTCAGCGGTGGTGCCCTGCTGGGAGATCGGATTCGCATGCAGCGGCTTTACACCGATCCCGGCATCTTTATTCGCAGTATGGCCACACGCGGTTCGACCGGGGGGCTGGCACAAACCAGCCTCGATGTCGTGGATGCAATGAGTGCAGCCAGCTTCGACGTGATCCTGGTGGAGACGATCGGGATCGGCCAGGATGAAGTCGATGTAATACGGGCTGTCGATACCGTTATCGTTGTACTGGTTCCCGGTCTCGGGGACGATATCCAGGCCCTCAAGGCCGGAATGATGGAAATCGGCGATATCTTTGTCGTCAACAAGGCGGATCGTGAAGGTGTGAATCGAACCGTTCTCGAAATCCAGGGAATGCTGGAAATGGGAGGAGAGAGGCCATGGATACCCCCAATTCTCCAGACTGTAGCCTCGCGGGATGAAGGGATGGAAGAAGTTCTATCCGCCATTTCCACCCATGCCGACTTTTTATCTCAAACCTCAGCCGGGGAAGAAAGGTGCAGGGCCCAGGCGGAATTCAGGCTGACCAGGAGCCTTGCTTCCCGATTTACCCAGCGATACCGGGAACGTCTCGCGTCAGAATCACGCTGGGACGGAGCCGTAGAAAAGATCTGCCAGAGGGAACAGGATCCTCATAGTCTCGTGGATACCCTGCTGAAGGAGGTTCTATGATTGATCACATCGGTGTGGCCGTCCGGGATGCAAAGCAGGCGCTTGCAACCTATGAGGCGCTCGGATTCGTGGTGGAAGGAGAAGAGGATGTTGTCTCCCAGGGTGTCCATGTGGTCTTTATCCAGATGGGGAATACCCATGTCGAGCTTCTGCAGCCTCTGAACGACGAATCTCCGATCGCCAGGTTTCTCGTGAAACGGGGGGAAGGCCTTCACCATATCTGCATTCGCGTAGATTCAGTCCGCAGTGCCATGGAGAGCCTGCGAAGCATAGGAAAGAGACTGATCTATGATGAACCGGTGGCCGGAGCCGGTGGCCGAATGACAAATTTTGTCCATCCGGCTGATAACTCCGGGGTTCTTACGGAGATTCAGGAGAGCCATGCTTCGGGAAACTAGTCTCGTTATTGTCAGTCTCCACTCACCCAAGGAACAGGTGTGGGGAGTTGTGGAAAGCCTGTCCACCATGGGAGTTATTCTCCGCGCCATCAACATCAACTCCTTTGAGGACTGGGCTCGGCAGGTAGCGAGGGGGGAAGAAATAACCATCGGACTGGTTTCGACCTTTTTCCCGATGCATCGAATTGAAAAAATTTTTGCCGATGAAGATATCGGCGCCGTGAAATCCTATGCTACCCAGTTTCAAGAACTTGTGGGGATGTCGATTGAGGCCTACCTTGAAAGTCAGCGTCCTGAGTCCGGCTTTACTCATTAGCCTGCTACTCATGTCCGGTTGGACCGGTGCGGCGGAGTTCTCGGACCCACTGGACCATCTCGTGCCCTTCCCCCTTCCCCCCGAAGCGGTCTTTCAGGAGGATCTTTCGTCCAGGATCGAAACCATTTTTTCAGGACTCCATCCGGAAGATGGATCATCACCCCGGAAAGTTGCGGCCTACACGATATCCTGGAGCCGCGCAAAGGTGGAAGAGTGGTATTCTTCTGCTTTCCCGGTCCATTTCCGTCCGATCGTTCATGACCTGAAGGAAATTCTAACGAGGGTGAAGCCCGATTCTCCCGCACTGACTCATCTTCGTGAATTCGAAATGAAAGGAGTTGCGGATGGGGGTCTTTCCCTGTTTGAGCCCTACTATGATTTTTCCAAGGAGAGATGGATGGAAAACACGCTGATCCTGATTTTGCGATGAAGGTATTTCTGGCATCTGCAAGCCCACGGCGGAGAGATATTCTGAGGAATCTCGGATTTGAAGTGATGGTTTGCCCTGCACACGTCGATGAGTCCCCTTTCCTCGGTGAATCACCGATTGAGCACGTTCTCAGGCTGGCAAAGGATAAGGTGAGCAGTCTGGATACCGTTCCGTTGGGAACAATTGGCCTGGGAGCTGATACCGTCGTAACCCTGGGAAATTCCATTCTTGGAAAACCGTCCACACAGGACGAGGCCATCGACATGCTCCGACGCCTTTCCGGCCAGTGGCATCGTGTTGTCACCGGTCTGGCCCTGCGCACCTCGGACCATTTCTATGAATCGTATGCAGTTACGGATGTTTTTTTCAGCCCCATGTCTGAAACTGAAATCTCCTGGTATGTCAGTACCCGGGAACCGATGGACAAGGCGGGCGCCTATGGGATTCAGGGTTTTGCCAGCCTCTTTATCCGGGAAGTACATGGGAGTGCTTCCAACGTGATCGGACTTCCCGTCCACGTTCTCTATAGCTTAATCAAGGAGGCGGGACTTCAGGAAGCCTATTTCCGCAGACCTCCCGAACAAGGAGCATGATTCGAGTCTGGCACTCCTTTCTTGGATTTCTCTGCGTCTCCCTGGGCGGGACTCACATCATCCTGACCTCCCGGTTTGACACACAGACACTAAGGCTTCGAACCTGGGCACGAAGGCTCCTGAATTGGGGAGGCATCCACTGGGATATTGAGGGCATCGAACATCTTGAGAACAGTCCTCCCGCCATTCTCGTATCCAACCATGCAAGCAGTCTGGATATCCCCCTTCTCCTTGCCGCAGTTCCCCGAACATTCCGGATGGTGGCTAAGAAGGAACTGCTGAGTGTTCCCTTTATCGGCTGGGTCATCCGGAGAGCGGGATTCATTCCCATTCAGCGGTACAGCAGAGAAGAGGCTCTTGAGGCCCTGAAAGAAATCAGGGGCTACATTGAGTCGGGTGTCGATTTCTACCTTGCCGCGGAGGGGACGCGAACGAGAACGGGCGACCTTCTTCCGTTCAAAAAGGGTCCCTTTGTCCTCGCCATCGAGCTGGGAATCCCCGTGATCCCCATCACGCTTCACGGAACGTTTCACGCACTCCCGAAGGGAACATTTCTCCCGAGATCAGATCGTACGCTGCTGGTTCGGATCCATGCCCCCCTTTCCACTGAAGGAATGACCTACGACGATCGCGACCGGCTTCGAGATCAGGCCCGAGAGGTCATCCTCAAGGACTATCAGGATGAATCGCGCGCTTCGTGAAGCACTGTTTACCCGAATTCTGGGTGCCCCGCGACCCCGGGAAGGGGCGGAGGCCCCGGGCCTTGCCCGGACGTTGGCTTCCGTTCCCTATGAAAACCTGTCCAAGTTTATCTCATGGGTTGAATCGGGGATGGAAAATCCGGTTTTCCGTTTTCCGGACCAGGTTGTGGAGGAGTACCTCCGCCTTGGACTGGGCGGGACCTGCTTCAGCCTGACGGAAACCGCCTCCGACATTCTCACCGATCTCGACATTCCTTCTCTTGCCATGACCGGAACAATGGCGGCAGGGCCCGATATCCATGCGGCTCTCTATATCCCCGGCGAAGAGGGGGTGGGCTGGCTGCTGGATCCGGGCTATCTCCTTCCAGAACCCCTTCCTGTGAATGACTCCGTTCCAACGGAGACTCTGGCCGCCGGAAAACGGTACACGATCGACCCTGTAGAGGGAGATTTTAATGTCTCCATCAACGGAAAGTGGAAGATGAGGCTTCACCGGACCGGGGCATCCCGTGAGCGCTTTCTGTCAGCCTGGAAGCATTCCTTTTCCGCCATGAAGGACCTCATTATCACAATGAGACAGGATCAGGACATCCATTACATGCGAAACGGCTTTTACCGCAGGACCGCGCCCGATGGAAAGAACCAGCATCGCATCCGAAGGGATGAGCTGGAGGCCGTTATGGCCCACTTCGGGCTCCCGAAGGATATCGCAGCCCGTGCCTTTGACCTCTACCAGGAGACCCACCCATGGAAGCGTCCCTTCCGGAACCGGTAAAGTTCTTCATCGCGATCCTGCTGGGAAAGGAAGCCTTGATAGAGGAGGTTGAAGCCGGAATTCAAAGGGCGGTCGGGGAGACTGATTATCGTTCTCCGGAGTTTCCCTTTGAACATACGGATTACTATGAAGAGGAAATGGGGGCGGGCCTTCGCCGCGTCTTTCTCTCTCTGCACGGCCTTCGGTCGCCGGCAGATCTGGTGGATATGAAATGGAAATGTTCTGAATTGGAGAATGAATGGCGGCAGGAAGGAAATCGCCTCATCAACCTCGATCCCGGATTTCTGGATGCCACCAAGGTGGTCCTGGCTTCCTTTAAACCGGGAGGGTGGAAGATTTTCCTGGATCGAGGTGTGTACGCCGACATGACCCTGTACTATGCCAAGGGATCGTTTATCCGGTTCGGGTGGACCTTCCCCGATTTCCGGACCGGCACGTACGACAGGGTTCTCCTTCACATCCGCCGGTCGTTTAAGGAACAGAGAAAAAATCGTTGAACTTAAGCAGTGGCTTCAGAGGGTCAGTCATTTGGATGAATGAGGATCTTTCCATTACCTCCAGGTCTGAGTGTACAGTTGTTTGTTAATACGATCCCCGATTGTCCGACAGAAGCATTCCCCTGCGCCGAGATTAAAATTTCCACCCAGGATTGATCGAACGAACTGTAGGTTGAATAGGGAGCCAGAAGAAGTTCTGAGGCGTCTGTCGCAAAGTCAAAGCTCGCCCACCCTTCTTCAAAGGGTGAATTCAAAAGATTAACCAGTAAGTATCGTCCTGTCATGACCGGTACTTCATGCCCGACGGGCACAGGCGGGGTTCGATTTCCGCTTTGAGAGAGGACAATACTGCTTGTTACTGAATTGGCCTCTTCATCCCAAAATTCGACCGATGGATCTGGTAACTTAAATTCAAGAGTGCCCAGGTAATCAAACATCGTGCTGTGACATTCCGGGTATTGAGTGTCATCAAACGTCCATGGGCCTCCAATCCAGTTATGGGATCTCCAGAAGAGGATCCATGTATCGGCTTCCAGTTCATTACTGTTCAGGAATCTCATTCCCCATTGCAGAGGGAGAGGTTCCCGCCGATCGCGACATGTCATTCCACCCCAGACCGTGTACTTCCCGTAAAACGATGCAAGGGGAACCTGCTCCCAGTCCGAATCATCCTTAAGAATGCCATAGTATCCCTGAACAATTTCCGGGATCGCCGATCCTCCATTTTCCGATCCCATTCCCAAGGCTTCAATGTGGACTGCTGTCATCCCGTAGGATTCGTAACTATTCGGGTGGATGAGAAAATAGTCCCCCATGAGGGTGTTGGAATATCCGATGGGGGTAAGGGCTTGAGACGGATCAAAAGTTGCGGATTGGGATATGTCGATCAGAGGTTTGTAATATGCCAGCATCCCCGTGGGGAGAGGGAGGGTGGAATACATGCCGCCCGGATAGCCGCCAACACAGGTCGTGGCCTGGTCGACTGTCATATATCCGACGTAGTTTCGGGTAGGAAAATCGTAAGAACACTCGGAAAGCATATATTGAATTCGAGTAAGATCCTCCTCAGGGATCGTCATCCGGCATGCAGTATCACAGTTCCCATTGCATGCACCCTGAAGCAGGTAGCGATACTCCTCCTGGTACGGATGGCCTGCCCAGTAAGCATTGTCATCAGGATCCTGGTTGAAATATTGCCCATCTCCGTCACAGTCGATCCACCCATCCACGATCTCCTCACCATCAAATGTACAGCCGTTGGCAAAGATTATTCCGTACTCAAGAATGTCTTTCATGGAGAGAGTCGCTACGTCATATCCGGTCAGGTAGAGGTTGAATGCGTAAACTGGAACTCCATCTACGTTCCAGATCGTGGTGTGGGCGACAGTGGATTCCGGGCCGGTGTTTGTGATGGAAATCAGGGTATTCCTGAAATGATAGGGCTCCGCTCCGTAAGGATCAACCTCAAAATAGGGAAAAAGCAGAGTGGCTGCTCTGGAAGGCGACAATTCACATGGGCCCCCGGTACCCGGCAAGGGAGGTGGGGGGATGGACTGGGGAAAGAGAGAAAAGGATATTATCGTGACAAGAAAGAAAAGAGCCCAGCGTTCCATGTTTGCCCCCTTTGCCGAAATCATTATACCAGTCAATCCAGCCTTTAATTCAGGTCGTTCCAGAAAAATGGCCCCCTTTCGGGGGCCGGTATATTTGAGTTCGTCTGGTCCCGACGATTACAATCTCACCCGTACCTTTGTGTCATCGGCATCCACCTGGACGGAAGTACCGTGCATCGCTCCGAGGAGCCGTCCTGCTGTCACGCCGTCCATCTTCTTCCAGTCCCAACGCTTAAGGGTTTTTACCAGGGGGGTGATCGGCATGGAACCCCGGACAAGGGCATCCTCCGCGTCCACGTTCCAGATCAGCCGGTTCCCCTCCTTCTGAATCAGGACCTTTGCGTCGGGGCTCTCCACGGAAACCAGGGTGCAGTCGGGGCATTCCGCCAGGGCTTCCAGGGTCTTGATGGCGACTTCCTTCTGGGCCTGGACTTCCGCGGGCAGCTCGGCGTCGATGTCTATGTCGGGGGTGAAGAGGAGGGCTCCTCGAACCAGGGTGAAGGGAACGGGGAAGGCCATCTTGATCAGATTTCCATCATCCACCGTCTGAATACTCACCCACCCCCAGTCCAACATGGTTGTTGTCATCACCGCACCGGCAAAGAGGGAAAGGGCGATGACCGGCAGCGTAGAAACCCCGCGTTTCCGCATGGTTATTCAATCCAGACGCGAACGTCTGCCTCGCTGGAGTTGACCGTCACGATTTCCCCGGTTCCCACCTTCTCCAGAGCGCTCAGCATGGCCTTGACATCCAGTTCGTTGGTTTCTGTGACCTGAATGACATCCAGGAGCTCGGTGGGGAGGGTCACTTTCACCGTCTCAGGCTTTTCTCCACTCGTTTCTTTCACGTCAATGTAGATCGTTCCGCCCTTTTTGGAGATCAGGACATTCGCTTCTTTGTCTTCCACCTTCACATACTCTCCGTCTGGGGAAGCCTTGATCTCCTTCAGGAGGGCCGCCAGGTCTATGTCGGTATCGTCCAGGTGCATCTTGACCATTCCACGGTCAAACTCTTCGGTCTTGACGCTGGTCAGGGCCGTGAGGATCAGGGACATCGGCACGTGAACTTTTACCTTGGTTCCCTCCACGTGTTCATTGACGTCAACATTGAGCCACTTCACCTTCCCATCCCCGGCAACCAGGAAGGCCGCGGCAAGGAATGTAACCAGCAGGGTCATCATGATTTTCTTGGACATTGTTAACCTCCTCAGGTCGTTTCATCCGGGATAACGGAAACGACTGGAAAAGGTTCCCCATCTGGTTGGAGGAAGTGCGGAATAGAAAAAATCTGGGAAAGTTAGGGCGTTCCTGTCAGAAAAAGTAACCTGGTTCAGGGCAGGATGGGATTAACCTCCCAGATATTTTTCGCGTACTCCTGGATCGATCGGTCGGAGGAAAAGATGCCCGATCGGGCCACGTTCAGGATGGCCATCTTCGCCCATCGGTCCCGGTCCCTGTAAGCCTCCGCGACCGATGCCTGGCAGCGTACATAGTCTTCATAATCCGCCAGGACAAAGAACCGGTCGTTCGGGTTCAGAAGGGTCTGGGTGATGGGTTTAAAGAGATCCCGGTCCCCGGGGGAATAGTATCCGCCCGTAAGCTGGTCAAGGATCTTCTGCAGTTCCGGAGTCCGGGCTGAAATGCCGGCTGGGTCGTAGTGACCCCGCAGGGCAAAGGTTTCATCCGCCTTCATGCCGAAGAGAAAGAAATTCTCTTCTCCCACCTGTTCGCGGATCTCGACGTTGGCGCCGTCCAGGGTTCCGATCGTCAGGGAACCGTTCATCGTGAATTTCATATTCCCCGTGCCGGAAGCTTCGAATCCTGCGGTGGAGATCTGTTCCGACAGTTCCGCCGCGGGAATAATGATCTGGGCGGCGGAGACACTGTAATTGGGAACGAAGCAGACTTTCAGCTTATCTTTCATCCGGGGGTGAGCATCAATCACTGCGGCGACGGAATGGATTAACTTGATGATCAGTTTGCAGATCGCGTACCCGGGTGCCGTCTTCCCGGAAAAGAGAACAGTGCGGGGGAGGAAATTCTCTCCTTCCGTTCCATCGACGATCCGGTTGTAGAGGGTCAGAACATGGAGAATGTTGAGCAGCTGGCGTTTGTACTCGTGGAACCGCTTGACCTGGCAGTCCAGGAAGAGGGAGGGATTTGCGCGTACCTTTAACTTTTCATCCATGCATTGGACAAGACGTTCTTTGTTCCGGGTCTTCGCTTCCATGAAACGGTTGCGGAAATCCGGGTCATCGGCCAGGGGTTCAAGATCCCGGAGCTTTTCTGCATGGTCGACCCAGCTGTCTCCCAGCCTGTCACAGAGGAGACGGGACAGGGAAGGGTTAGCCTCCAGAATCCAGCGCCGGGGCGTGACCCCGTTGGTCACGTTCGTAAACTTGTCCGGCCACATTTCGGAAAAATCGTGAAACACGGTTTTTTTCAAAATGTCCGAGTGAAGGGCGGAGACGCCGTTGACCTTTCGGGAGCCGACGATGGCCAGGCGTGCCATGTGAATGGTTCCCTGGGGCTGGCGCGTGACAATCGCCATGGAGTCGGTCTTTTTCGATTCCTCTGGAAAGCGGTAGGCCACCTGAATGAGGAATCGTCGGTCGATCTCCTGGATGATCTGGTAGTGGCGGGGAAGGAGCGATCCGATAATCTCCTCCGGCCACGTCTCCAGGGCCTCGGGAAGTATCGTGTGGTTGGTATAGGAGAAGGTTCTTGTCGTGATATTCCAGGCGTCGTCCCAGTCGATTCCGTGGTCGTCCACCAGGATGCGCATCAATTCGGGTATGGCGATACTGGGGTGGGTGTCGTTGAGCTGAATCGCCACCTTGTCCGGGAGGCGGCTGAAGTCCTGGCTCCCCTTCAGAAATCGCCGGATAATATCCTGCAGGGTGGCAGAGGAGAAGAAGTATTGCTGTTTCAGGCGCAGTTCCTTCCCGGCCAGGCTGGTGTCGTTGGGGTAGAGCACCTTGGAGATGCTTTCCGACCGGTCCTTTTCGGCCATGGCCCGGACGTAATCTCCGCTGTTAAAGTAGTCGAGATCGAATTCACGGGTGGACTTTGCAGACCACAGCCTGAGCGTGTTGACGACGCCGTTCCGGTACCCGGGTACCGGGTAATCGTAGGCCATGGCCATGACGTTATCGGTGTCCACCAGTTCCATGCGCTTCCGTCCATCCCCGCCGGTCACCGCGTTAACCCGCCCGTGGTAGCGGACCATGTAGAGCACGCTGGGGCGTGGAAATTCCCAGGGGATTCCGTACCGAAGCCAGTTGTCCGGTGTCTCCACCTGGTAGCCGTCCCGGATCCGCTGGAAAAAGATGCCGTATTCGTAACGGATTCCGTAGCCGTATCCCGGAATTCCAAGGGTGGCCATCGAGTCGAGGAAACAGGCGGCCAGCCTTCCCAGGCCTCCGTGCCCAAGCCCGGCATCCCACTCCGTCGTTACGACGCTCTCCAGGTTGGTTTCCAGTACATCGGCGGCCTCGGAGAAGGCATCCTCCATGCCAAGGTTGAGGATGGTGTTCATCAAAAGGCGGCCGAGCAGGAACTCCAGGGAGAGGTAGTAGACCCGCTTGGTGTCTCGGTCGTAGTAGCGCTGTTGCGTCTCGATCCATTTTTTCGTGACGTAATCCCTCGCGGTCAGGGCAGTCGTGATATATCGGTCCCGCTTTGTGGCCGAGAAGTGATCCTTGGCGAGGGAGTGCCAGAGGTGATGCTTGAGATGCGATCGAAGATCTTCTTCGTTATAATCCCAGATCATGATAATAGTACCCCTTCCATCATTCAGTGCAAACCCTATCTTACCACCACCCGGGTTCTCCAAGGAGGTATGATGACACCCATGACAAAAGCAACCCTGTTTCTCACGGCCATGCTTGGATGTTTCTGTTTACTCTCCTGCGGTACAACCGATATCGACCCCTCCACCCTGGCGGCGCGCGGCTGTACCTGCCAGAAAGGGTGTACCCTTCAATTCGCCGAAGTGGCTACGGACAAGGTAAGCGGAACGGTCACCGGTCCTGCAGGAGAACCCGCTGTCAATGTCTGCGTCACACTTGGATCCTATCTCAACAGTGAGATCTACTACCTTGCCCGAACCAATGATAAGGGAGTCTTCACCTTTTCCCGTGTCCAGGAGGGCGCCTTTTATCTTACGGTCTATATCCCCGACCAGTGCTGTATTGCGGGGTTTGTCGAAGTGAGGAAAGGCCCCACCGTGCCGCTGGAGCTGGGCCTGAATTAAGAATGCTTCGATGACCGCGACTCCGGGTGCCCGCACATTTACCAGGTATTTCATGGGGGTGATTTTGCTGATGGCAGTTTTCTGCCTCGCCGGACAGAAAACTCCGGAAAGGCCTGAGACCTGGGCTGTACCGCTCGAAATGGAAGGAGTGCCCAATTTTCATCAAGTTTCCGATACCCTTTACCGCAGTGCCCAGCCCACGGCCGAGGGAATGGCCGGCCTTTACGCCATGGGGATTCGCACCGTCGTGAACCTTCGATCCTACCACTCCGACCGGGACGAGATCGGCAATATGAATCTTGGGTATGAACACCTGACCATGAAGGCCTGGCACCCGGAGGAGGAAGAAATCATCCGGTTCCTGGAAATCGTTATGGATCCGAAAAAAGCGCCTGTTTTAGTTCACTGCCAGCATGGGGCGGACAGAACGGGTACTATGGTGGCCGCCTACCGCGTGGTGATCCAGGGGTGGACGAAGGAAGAAGCGATCCGGGAAATGATCGAGGGGGGATATGGATACCACTCAGTGTGGAAGAACCTGCCCCATTGGATCCGCCGCCTCGATGTGCAAAAGATCAAAGAGAAGCTGGGGATGGGGGATCGGGGGGGAAGACGGTAGACGGTAGATAGTACCCTCCAGATCTGCGATCTTCCGGGCATCCATTCGGCCAACTGAGATATTTCATAGACATCTCAGGTCACATGGATAGATAGTAGATAGTAGAAAAACAAAAACACAGTACCCTCAAGATCTGGCGATCTTTCGAGTATCCATTCGGCGAGCCGAGAGTCTACGATGACCTCTCGGGCCTCATGGATAGATAGTAGTCAGTAGACGGTAGTTAGTAGAAAAGAAAAAAACCGTGGACTATACCCTTCCGTCACAATCAAACCCGTGACGGAGGGCATCCATTCGGCTAGTTGAGATGCACAGCCCTCGGCTAAAGCAAGCGATGATCAGGAGATGGCCCGGGCGATGAGAAACGCCGCACCGGCAGCAAGGGCGCCGACGATGACGGTCTGCCAAGCACTTCGAAAGGGCCGTGCTATGGTGAATCGTCCCTTAATATAACCGAAGACCATCAGGGCTGCCAGGGTTACCACAATGGATAGCGTGAGTGCATGGCTCATACTTGTGAAGACCAGGTAGGGGCTGAGTGGAATCAGGCCGCCCACGATATAGGATATGGCGATGGTCAGAGCACTGGAGCGTGCCCGGCCTGGATCCGGTTCCTCGAGACCCAGCTCAAAACGCATCATGAAATCCACCCAGCGTTGAGGGTCAGCCCGCAGTCCGGCGACTACCCTGGCGCTCTGGTCCGGTGCCAGGCCGTAGGAACCGAGAATCTCGGCCACCTCCTCGGCTTCCACCTCGGGTACCTCTTCCACTTCTCGCATTTCCCGGTCGCGTTCAGAGCGGAAGTGTTCGGCATCTGTCCGTGCGGCCAGGTAGCCTCCAAGTCCCATGGCAATGGAGCCTGCAGCGATCTCTGCCATTCCGGCGGTGACCACCAGGGATGTCGAACCCACTGCCCCGGAAAGACCTGCGGCGAGTGCGAAAGGCACGGTCAACCCGTCAGACATCCCGATGACAATGTCGCGCACAGTTTCGGACGCCGTAAAATGCTGCTCACGATGTTCTGCCGTTTTCATGTCTACCTCCTGCCGCAGGTTTACGTCGCTCGACGTGGCGCGGTGTCCGGATCAAGATAGGGAATTTTGATTCCCGCTTCTGAACGCATCATCTCTAGTTTAGTGCCGAAATAACGTCTTCTGCATGCGAACGGTAGCGAGGGCACGATACCGGTTTCAATCCTCATGGGTGCAGGTGAAGTCTGTCGTCTTGCTGCCGGACGATGGGCTTTCGTCGGAAGTTCCCGAATCTGCTGACTCGGTGATCGCCCTGTCCATCGCTTTGCGTGCCGTATGTACGATAAGAGCCAGAGCCGCGATGGAGAGGATCAGGCCGCCGAAAACCACTGCGTCGTGCAGGTAAGCGACCGACCCTCTGCGGACCGCAATGGTGGCGACATCCTTCCCGGCATATCCGAAATAGACCTCCACCGCCTGGTGGGGCAAAAAGGCAAGGCTGGCGAGCAGAAAGCCAGGGAATCGGACGCCGGTCGCCCCAAGCAGATAGTTGAGCGTGGCGGGATTCAATGGCGTCAAACGGATCAGGGTTTGTAGGCGGAGTTCGTTTTGCATGACGGCACAACGGATGGCCGCGAGGCTGGGTCGAGCTGCGAGCATGTTGTCGATCCGTTTACGAAAGATCCGTCGGGAGAGAAAGAATTGAACCGTGGCAGCTGCCAGTCCTGCCATTACGACCACAAGAAGGCCCTCCGTCATACCAAACAGTGCGCCTGCCATAATTGACAACACGGTCTCGGGTATGAAGACAGAGGTCGCAGCCACAAAGACTCCGATGAAGCCAAGTGTGGCCCAGGGGCCCAGACTTGTGATCCAGGCATCGATGACCCGAATGTGATGCCCCAGATCTTTTCCCAGAATAATCAGCACGGCGATGAAAAGAATCCCCATTCCTCCATAGAGAAAGAGTGTCCGCTTGGAGGAACGCTTGAGGAACTGTGTATTTTCTCTTTCCGCGGGTTTCCGCTGCTGGATCATCGACAGTACTTAACGCGCGAAAGGATGATTTTTCTAATCTGCTTCCCTTTGAATTTCACGGGCTTATTATAACAACGAGATCCGGGGGCAAGCCGAATCTGCACCAGATTGGTGATTCTCAAAGGACGACGACACCAAAAGTCTCATGGATTATTTAACGGACGTGTCAACCTATTCCGAGGCAGAAAAGTGGACAAATTAAATGGGCACTACACTACTTAAGAATTCATCACAGACTAATAATTTCTCACCGCCCAATACGTTAGCTGAAAGTACATTTGCTCAGATATCCTATTCAATAACCGGAACGACGGACATTCAAAACTGTGTTCGGATCGAACTGCGCAATCCGGGATATATTTTTGAGGTACTTAAAGACTATGGTGACCCGGACACAAATCCCTATGATGTTACTTCGCTATATTCCGGAATTGGGACCTATTCATTACGTGTGACAGAGAAGAATAATTGTGGAGGGACCTTGTCGTCAGTATCTCTATCGGAAATTGAAATGTACGTTGAAAATATTACAGATAACTGTGATTTATGGGGATCGTCTTGCGGGAGTTTGCCTGCGGAATGTTCCCCGGGATTTATACAAAATGATGCACTGCTCTGGTCTATAGGAACCTCTGATACACTTGTTTGGGCTCCAGCGGGAGCCGCTTCCAGTTATCGAATCTATCGCGGTGTCCGAGATGATCTTCCGAAATTATTGACGACTGAGGTGGATTCTTGTTTGCGATACGAAGGATCGGAGCTGTGGCTGGAAGGTTTGTCTGAAAATCCCTCTGACCAGAGTGAACCATTTTATTGGTATTTAGTAACGGGTCTTAACGATCTGGGAGAGGGGCCAGCCGGGACGTCATATTTGGGTGCCAGAATAATGAATTATTCAACCAACTGCCCTTGAAGGATATGCACCCGGATTGAGAGCTGCCTAGCAGTGAAAATTCAATAACTCTGGATCTTTATATTTCAACCGACTATGGTAGTTGTGAGTCAAATTGAGGGCTATGATCCGCAAGGATAAAATCCCAACTTGAGCGGCGGATAATAAGACCAGTATTGAAAAAGGACTCTCTTTGAAGGGGAATATACTGATGAGGGAGAAAATGACGGTTCTGGGAACAAAAAGACAACTGATTTAATTATAGGAGTATTCTCGATAGAACAAGCTGCTTGAAGCAGTAGTTTGCCGCTTTTTATGTTCACTTCTTGATCACTTCAAATAGTGTTGTTAATGTAACTTGGTGGAGGCTAAGCAACACGTTTCGCAACTTTTTCCTCAGCCAAACACCGGGCACAATTATATCATTGGAGGCTTGAGCAGGGGTGTTTGAGTTCTTCTCACATCAAGAACCGATTGATCAGTTTTGCATTAACCCTCTACTTTCAACATCGTGAAGATCTGTTCAGGGTGT
>DAOSWS010000034.1 GCA_035593605.1 Thermoanaerobaculia bacterium
ACACCCTGAACAGATCTTCACGATGTTGAAAGTAGAGGGTTAATGCAAAACTGATTAATCGATTCTCGATGTCAGAAGAACTCAAAACCCCCACACTCAAGCCTCCAATGATATAATTGTACGCGGTGTTTGGCTGAGGAAAAAGTTGTAAAACGTGTTGCTTAGCCTCCACTGTACTACCTCAATTCAATAACTTCTGTCCTATCGCTCCCATATTTGGGAGTTTTTATTTTGGGGTCGTCGAATCCCCTGAATTTTATCAATTCTATGTATTAGGTTACGGCTTCTGCATCGGTCGGCGGCTAGGCCTTTCAGGTTTCTGGGGTGGCTGGGGTGGTGCCTGCTGGGTTTCTTCAGGAGAGGCTTTCCTGGCTTCCTCCGGTTTGGGAGCATCTTCTGGCTGAGCAGGTTTTGCCTCCTCCGCCTTTTTCTGAGCTTCAGCTTCAGCCTTGCTCTGGGCTTCCAGTGCAGCCTGGCGCTCTGCCTCTTTCGCTTTTTCAATTTCTTCCATTTTCAGCCGGAGACTGTCTGGAGTTTCCTGGTAGGGAACGACATTCGATCCCCGGTATTTCCGGTAATAGTACTCGGCAACAAGCGAAAGAACTTCATTATTAAGTGCGGAAGGATTGTAGGAAAGATCAAATACATGTTGATTGATCTTGAACGCCTTGGCGTAGTGCCGGACCGCCCGTTTCGTCATTCCCCAGGCATAGTAAAGATCTCCCAGGTGGTATTCAGCCAGGTCGTGTCCCTTTTTCAGTTTTAAGGTTTTTTTCAAAGCGCGCAATGCCTTGAAGCGTTGCCCGTTTTCCAGATAGTACACACCAAGGTTGTACCATGCGGGATAAAAGGTCTTATCCGCCTCAATGGCCTTCTTGAACTCGCGCATGGCATCCTTGGGAAAGCGTCGGGCCTGAAGCTTTACTCCGAGATCATTATGAAGGCCGGGGTTATCCGGGTTTGTCTCAATACGTCGAACAAGTTCCAGGATCTGGGCATCCAGGGGCACATCCGGGTTCATCTGACTCATATAAACCTGGCCAAAACATCCCCATGCCAGGGCGAGGATGAAAAAAAACACTGTTAAAATGCGGGTCACTGCGCCTCCTTGACCGCCTTGAACTTAACCTTGACCTTACCTTCTTCGTCGTGGGACAGCGACACGGCTACAGCGGCACATTGCCTTTTACGCTCAACGCTTTCGATCTGTTGGCTCAGATGGTTGGCAAAGGCATCAAAGGATATCGTGGGTCGACGATGGGTCGTTCGCTCCGCTTCATCCAGATACCGGTCGAAGAGATTCTTCAGGAGTCCCGTCTCCGCTCTGGGATCGTGGATCAGAATTTCCTGCATCTTCTCATCCGAAGGTTTGATCGCTTCGTGGCGTCCGGAGGACTCATCGGAACACTTCAGTTCTTCCATCTGCTGCTGGATCTGGGCTTTGACGATTTTCCTGCGTTTGAAGTGAAGAGGACCTTCCTCAAGTTCACGCATCCGGCGATTCCACATTTCAGCATAGACATTAAACCGGGACTGAAGATTCTGCATCCTGAACCGAAGGGAATTATCCTGGATCGTTGAATTTCTCAAAGAGCGAAGTTCTGTCTCCAGCAAGGTTTTTTCCTTGAATGGCGGCAACTTTCGCAGACCCTGGAAGAAAAGCTCCCACTCCTTCTGGAGAGAATCGATCGCATCGGATACCCGGACAAGTTTCACATCGAGGTGACTCTTTGACACGGTAGTTATAATACATCCATGGTCAAGGGTACGCAAGCACCTCGAAAGATTCCAGCTGTCGGTCGGCTTCTTGAATCTGCTTCATTTTCAAACCTGATAGACTTGTTCGGGCATGGAAGAGTGGCGGAGACCCTGCGTGAGATCCTCGATATGGTACGCAGGGACGTAATGGATCGTCATGCATCCATCCCTTCGGAGAAAGATCTGGCTACCCAGGTCAAAGAAAGGCTGCAGTCTCCGTTACGAAGGGTCGTCAATGCCACGGGCATCCTGATTCACACCCATCTTGGCCGATCTCCGCTTCCCCTTCTTCCCCCCGGGGAGATGGAGGGATACAGCACACTGGAGATGGACCTGTCCGATGGGAGTCGCGGGGATCGAAACTTTTTAACGGTAAATCTATTGAAGCACCTGACCGGGGCCCAAGCCGGACTGGTCGTGAATAACAATGCTGCCGCCGTCTTCCTCATGCTGAAAACATGGTGCGAGGGCAGGGAAGTACTTGTTTCCCGGGGTGAGCTGGTGGAAATCGGCGGCAGTTTCCGTGTCCCGGAGATCCTGCGTGAGAGTGGAGCCATTCTGCGAGAAGTTGGAACCACCAACCGCACCCACCTCAGGGATTTTCACGATGCCATGGGAGAACGGACCTCCGCCATCCTTCGCACCCATCCTTCCAATTACCGGATCCAGGGATTTACATCCTCTCCCTCCCACACCGAACTGGCATCTCTGGCTGCTGACCATGGGATTCACTACTTCGTGGATCAGGGATGCGGCATTGTCTCCGATCTCCGTTCTTTCGGCGTTCAGGACGAGCCGACGGTCAGGGAGATTGTAAACTCCGGGGCCGATGCCGTATGTTTCTCCGGAGACAAGCTCCTGGGTGGTCCTCAGGCAGGCATCATCGTGGGAAAAAAAACCATCCTGGATAAAATGCACAAACATCCCCTCTTTCGAACCTTCCGTCCCGGCAAGGAGACCTACCATTTCCTCACCCGGGTTCTGGAGTTCCATCTGTCCGGGCGGACGTCCGAGATCCCGCTTTACGGTATGGCATTGACGTCACTTTCGAAACTTCGCCGCCGAGGAAGAAAGATCTTCAAGGGTGTAACAAACCCGCTGCTGTCTCTTGCGATTGTATCCATGGATGCCCAGTTTGGTGGAGGAACGACACCCCTTGTGAATCTCCCCTCCCTGGGGATTGAAGTCATGCCTCCAGAGGAGAAAGAGGAATCCCTTTTCACCCACCTCTTACACAGCGACCCTCCCGTGGTTGCTACCCACCGGGAGGGCCGGGTCTTTCTGAATCTCTTATCGGTGAACCCGAACCAGATCAACGATCTGGTTCGAGCTCTGAACTCGTATCAATAATCGAAGATAATCTGATCCACGAGAGTGTTGGGGAGACCGGTGATTCCGAGGTCTCCAAAACTGAGGGAGTCCTTGTAATAGATTTCCAGGCCGCCCGATGCAGATCCCGAACCGTCACCAATCGCACGCGCCATCAGGGATCCGTAGAAGTTATATCCGCCGGTAAATCGTAAATCAGCCGTTGTATAGAAGATTCCCTCAAAGCTGAACTTCGTATTGGGGTTAACGTAGCCCCAGCGGTCCCACCCCGTTGTCGTGTCCCCGGCGTTATTGGTCTGACCGGCCGCCGCAGCGGATACCGTGTAAAGACCAGTACAGCATGGATTGCTCGGAATCGATGTGGAGTACTGGAGATTGAGCCACCGTTCGTCGGGGTGGTCGTAGACCTTGTTCTTGCTGTCGGGCCAGGGTTCATAGAGGGGTTCGGCCGGAGCCTGGAAGGTTGTCGTGGATCCCGAGCCCATACCGCCGGTCATCCGGAAATCCGTCGCGTTCAGGTAGATAACTCCCTTGGACCACCACCCACCCTTGATATTGATCTCAGCGGTTACAACGTTGGAGAGGTCATTCCTGGGCGCCTGACCGTCCAGCGATTCAAAGAAGAAGATCCCCTCCTGGCCGTTGGTCCAGCCCTCAAAGGTGTTCTGCGTCCCGTCCCCCGTTTCCCAGAGGTCTGCATCGACGGCAACAGGGCGAAGATATTTCACCTTGGGGTTGTCCTTGGCCAGCTTGGTGACGATGTTTTTCCAGTAGGTGTAACCCCGGAAACCGCCACCGAAGGCTACGTTGGGGTCACAGGCAAAGACGTTGTAAGCCACGTCAATCGCCCCCTTGGACGTGTGGGGAGTGCAAAGGGCGGGATTGATGAGGGTAGAGTCAAATCCTACCGTTGGATCGTTCCAGGGAGATACACCGGTGTAGGCCCTGGGAGTGTAAGCCACGGCATTTCCCGTGCAGGCACCCAGGCCGGTGGGCAGGGTGAAATTCCCGGCACCGGTCCCGATCTCAAAGGAGCCCCTTGAACGGAACATGAACCACGGATCATACATCGTGATGCCTTCCATGGGCTGACCCGTGGCATCACCGTAACAGGCGGAACAGGGCTCCACCATGTTCGTCGTGGGGTCGATCCACCAGACTGCCCCGATCCCGAAGTGGTTCCAGTTGTTATGTGCATAGTTGCTTTCCGCCCGGGCATGGCCCCAGTGGACCATGGCGGCCCCGTTGACTTCCAGGGACCCCCCCGTATCGAGAGCCACGTTGGAGGTGGAGTAGTTGATATCGGAGATGACACCCTGCACGACACGCGTCGCCACCACGTTGCTCCCCTGGAGCATCTCCGCGGTCACCTTCACCGTGCAGACACCGAAGGCCGTATTCCGTGCCGGATCCTTTGTCGCATCATAAAAGGTGGGATTATCGGCATAGGGCGACATGGGAGGAGCGTAAATTTCCAGCTTGGAGATCCGGACCTTTTTGCTGTCAGGCTGGCTGTCCGTGCCAAAAAGCTTGTCGTTCATCTCCGCAAGGTAATCGGCACCGTTTCCGTCAATATCGATCACCATGTCGGGTGTATCTTCTGTCCCGAAAAACTGGTTGTACACTGCCGGAGTGTCCACAGCTCCGGAGAAAGGCCGCTCGAAAAAGTTGGCCTGGACACCATTTTTATACGTCGTATCCGTTCCCGATCCCGATCCATCCGTTGCGCCCGGCCGTGCGTTGAGTGTCATGTCGGCGAGACGGGGACGGAGTCCGGCGCCCCCGGGGGAGAAGGTACCCGCATTGGACTGGTACCACTGGTTGACCAGATAGATCCCAGATTGTGCCGTGTACAGAGTTTCCAGGGCACGTGCATAGTTGTTGGAAATCGCGTTTTCCGTGTCGGAGACGTAGAGGAAGGTGAGCCCGGTCAGGGACAGGACCACCATGACCATCAACGCCACCAGGAGAGCGCTTCCCCGTTTCATCTTGGCTGATTGCAGTGCTTTCATGGCATTCCTCCTAGGTCAGGGTCCCAGTAGAAGCGGGATGTTCGTGCAGACATAGTATTCCCACGTGATGTCCAAAACATCATTGAAGTAGTAGATCGTAAGGGCATGGGATTCAGACCCCTTCTTCGGAATCAGGGGCTCCCATGTGATCGTGCCGTTCAGATAGTTGACCGTGTAATAGGTTCCCGATGTCAGCAGGGTGCCTCCTTCGTACACGGTGGGGACTGAACAGCACGGGACATCCGGGTTTCCCACTCCTCCGCATACGGGAGGCGTACCAAAAGAAACCCAGTCGTTCTGGTTGTTTTTGTCGAAGGTCACCGTTCCGGTACTCATCACACACTGGTTGGCGACATTGGTTGCACCCCGAAGATCGATCTGTCCCAGGTAGAGGTTAAGGGTACCGGTTCCGGCATCAATCGGGTCACCGAAAATCAGACGATATTCCGTAAGATTTGACGGAACGGAGAGCTTGAAGAGGCCGGGGTCCGCCGGATAGTTGGTCTGGGTAAAGGTGCCAATCGTCAACCCGCCGGAGATATCGGTACCCTGAGGATGGGTGGATTCCCAGAGAACATAGGTCGTCGTACCGGCTGTACCCCAGACAGCCAGGAGCCGATAGTTTGCGGACGCCGCAAAGGTGAAGGCATCGACAAAATAGGGCTTATCCGGCGGAGCCTGGATCGTGAAACAGACCGCCCGTGGATCGTCGGAACAGATGTCTTCCGGAGTTATAAGAACCGTGCAGGCCTGGAGAATCTGAACGTACCGTTTCAGTTCCAGGAAACACTTGTTGGCATCCATGATCGTCACAGAGATCTCATAGGTTCCGGCAAATAGTGCCGCCGTATCCCAGGCAGCTTCATAGATGCCGTCCGCATCGGGATCGACCATGTCTGTATCCAGAACATAGGCATTGTTAGACTGGTTTTTGATCCGTATCTTTACATAGTCCATCAGGACCGAATCGGGATTGGTCAGGGTCATCTGGATATTGACCAGGCCCGTAACCGTATCGTTGTCGTTGGCCGGATAGGTGATCACCGCGCTCCACGTCGCATAGCATGGAACGGAAACGGGATCGCTGGCCTCCCCCAGGACGACCGTAGAGCAGTCGAAGATGGGACGCACCCAGTAGAACATCCTGTGGTTTGCAGGGATTGTACGGTTGCCGATAACAGAGGTGAGATCAAAATCGACGGAGGTCAGATTCGGATCGATCGCAGCCGGTTTGATATATCCGTCCGATGGATCACCGTCGAGATCGATCGGATCGGTGGGCATGTCGGGAACCGGATCCCCGTAAGGCAAAGGCCCGGCTTCGTAGATGTAGTATTTCTTCACATCGATATCCAGATCGGAGGGAGTCGTCTTGTGGACAGGTTCCCAGTGGAGCATGACCGTGTATTCCTCCGTCATACTGAGATTTTCGTACGTAGCATACGCCACGGCAGGCTTGACTGGGATCTCCGACCCATCGGCCGTAAGGTCAGGGGTGGTAACCACCACCCGGTCCGAAAGTGTAGAAATCCCCGTACCGCCCGTACAGACGTTATCGTCGTAGTTGTCCTGGCAATTGGTCACGGTCTGGACCTTATAGCCATATTTCTCGCAGGGACAGGCCTGAGCATCGATGAACCGGACCCCCCTGACTTCCTGCTCCTTGGCGAGCAGGTCGTAGGTTCCATCCAGGTTGGGATCGTCGTCAGGTTCATAGAGCCGGTAGACCCTGAAACCCAGAAAGTCCCGGATTCCATTGGTAGGGTTGGGGTCGGCCGTGACTGCACAGGATTCGTATCCACACGTCGTTGTCCATACCACCTGAGCATGGTTGAAGCCGTCGGTTCCTACAACTTCTTCTGAGAAGATCGTGGTAGTCGGATTGGGTTTGGGTGGATTGGGATCGAGGATGACCGTCGATTCATTCGAGGCATCGTCACTGTAGTTCCCCGCACCATCGATAGCAAAGGCTCGCATCGTATACGAAACACCGTTGATGAAGTGGTCAAAGATCGCCTGCCCGCTCGTCGGGTCAAAACTGTTCAGACGGGCCGGGAGGAAGACCCACGCGCTTGTGCCCACAAAGTCCCACGAGGAAGTGTAATAGGTGTGAGCCGGGTCATCTTCCGGGAAGGGCTGGGTATAGGTGGAGGAAGAATCACGCCACTGAAAAACGTACTGCGTGACATCGCTGGATGGACTCGGGGTGAAGGAAACAAGGATGCCATTGCAATACCCCGGATAGGAAGCCAGGTTAGTTGGCGGATAGGGCTTCGTGATGTCCTCCAGCTCGTGGGGAATGACCCCGATGTTGAACATCTGTACCGTTCCGGAAAGAGTGTACTTCCTGTAGTGCTTGGTATCGTTGTTCGTGTCCTGGGGATCGACATAGTCTCCGTCCGGACGGGAAACCATGCCGGTCAGTTCCACAACGACATTTTTCACAAAGGGAGTATCTGTTCCGGAATTGAAGATGTAGCCCCTTGCCTTTCGTGCTGTATCGCTTTCCAGGCCGGTAACCTCATTACCATCGTAGTTCATGGGGTCAATTTCGTGGGTGGGATCGACACCCCACTGATCGAAGTAGGTGAATTTCATGGAGAAGATATTAGAGGCCAGCGGCGTAAAAACCGGTGTGGATGGCTCATCGGCATCGGGAAAAGTCACAAGATAAAGAGTATAGGGAGGTTTGCTCTGGGTCAGGGAAATATTACTGATCGTAATCTTTTCCTGGTTTGCCATTGTGGTGAGCGTGGCATCCCTTGGCTTGGATGTATCGGCCCAGAATTCGATCTTTTCATTACTGCCAGCTAGAGCCTGTGAAGGATCCTTGGAAAGAACAAAGGCGTGAATTTCCTCGTTCGTTGTTGTAACGACGCTGAACAGAGGATCATTCTTGTCGATGTACGTCGGGGCGCTGTCGTTTTTGGTTTCATCGTTGGAAGGATCGTAGTTCGCACGGAAGACAATGGCTCCCGGCCAGATCCCTTCCAGCTGTTCATCGGGGCGCATGGCATCGGCGTCATGGTTGAAATCGAAACCGGCCAGACGAAGTTCCCCGGTAACTTTTTCAAAGGCAAAGCGAAGATTCTGCTGAACATCGGACTGCTGTTCACCCAGAATGAAGGAGCGCTGACTCTGGTCATAGACCTTCAGGGCAGCAATCATGAGGATGGTGAAAATCGTGATGGCAACCAGAACCTCAATAAGGGTAAAGCCGTGTCTGTGTCGTCTCATGGCATCCTCCTAAAAGGCAAAATTGAAGGTCAGTTCCCGCGCTCTCTCCCCTTCTGTCCAGTGGACCTTCAGGTCATATCGGATAAAGGTGCAGTTTGACAGGTTTGTCCCTCCCACGTTATAGAGTTTGCACTCGATGTACCCCTTTGGAAGTTCTTCAACCTGGGTTTCCCAGTTGGTCCGAATGGCCTGGAGAAGCGTGTCGCTGAGGGCCGTGGCCGTCTGGGAATCATACGTCTTATTCGTGGAGGAAGAATCGGTTGCCACGTAGCCAAAGATGGCATATCGTTTGGTGCGCGTATCGAAGTTTCGAAGGTCCTCCACGACCTTCTGCGCCAGGGCTGCAGCTTTGGTCTGTGTCTTTCCCGAATACACACCACGGGTACCGAACGAAAAGAGGCCCGCGATGGCCAGTAAAACCCAGGCCAGGATCCCCATGGCAATGATCACCTCTACCAGGTTATATCCCGAACGTCTATCCATCAGAACACCTCCGAATGGTAAGAAATCGCCTGCACCTTTCCCGAAAGGGACAGGGCAACGAAGTAGTGGTTATTGGGTATGGTCTTATTTTCCACGTAGAGGGTAATCCGCGGCGTATAACTGGCCGGGTTTGACGTCGGGCTGGCCGGTTCCGTGAACGTAAGCCCCGTATAGTCGTAACTCTCTCCCCTCTCGGTGAAGATAATGTCCACGTTCGTATCGGTGTCGGCCGCCAACGCGATATGATCGGTGAAGGATGTATAGTTCGCATCCGTCAGTTTCATTTCGATGCCGCCGGGAAGGTAATGAACGGTATTCCCGATCTGCACATATTTTGTATTGTCATCGATGGAGGTCACCGGAACACCGTCCTGGAGCTGGTAGAACTTTGTGTAATACCCCTCCGGCCCCCGATAAACTGAAACCATGACCGGGCGGTTCCGCGTTGCAGCGGTCTGCCGTGCCGAACGCATATCGGCCTGGATCATTCGTGTCGCCGTTCGTACCTTATACGAAACATAGAAGTTTCGAAACTGGGGAATGGCGATGAGGACGATCACGCCGATGATCACGATGACCACCAGCATTTCTACAAGCGTGAATCCTGTGCGTTTTTTCATGGCACTCCATGGTTATGCAAAGGGAGTGCCAAAAATGAGCTCTGTATGAAAAACTGGAATTACTTCACATGTGTCAGTAACATTGTCTTTCGGTTTCTCAAATATTCAAATATTTGAATATTTCTCGATGTAACATTATCTCCCACTTGAAAGGATCATCCTGCACAGGGTTCCACCATCTTGCAGATTGGAAAATTTCATGGACCCATCGTGTTCCTGGATCACCTTGGAAGCGATGGCCAGCCCCAGACCTACCCCATCAGCCTTTCCCGAAACAAAGGGAAGTGCCAGGGTTTCCCGGAGCTCCTCCGGTATTCCGGGACCATCGTCTTCAACCTCTACAAAGACGTCTCCTTTTTCATTCTTTCCCGCCCGGATGCTTATCGATTTTGCCAGCTGAAAACTGTTTTCGAAAATATTTCGAAGGGCCTGTTCCAGAAGAGTTCCATCCCCGGGAATGGTCAGATCCGCGCAGGACAGCTTCACATGGACGTCAGGATAAACCGTTTTCAAACGCTCCGTAACTTGAAAAATCAGTCGATCCAACTGAATCGGCTCCAGAACAAGACTGTGGTGGCTGGCAAATTCCAGGAACCGATTGATTACCTTAAGAATGAGGGATACTTCATTGGAGACTTCATCCAGGTAGTGGTCCTGACGCTTCGTACGAAAGAGATCCAGGTATCCCCGGAGCGTGGCAAGGGAATTACGAAATTCATGGGCTATTCCCGAGGCAAAGACACCCAGTTCCGCCATACTCCTCTGTCGGCGCAGATCCTCTTCTAATCGCACCATTTCGGTCATATCCACGAAGATGGCCAGCGTTCCCAGGGGAAGGTTGGCCTCATCCGAAAGGGGTACGATCGTGGCGGCAAACTTGGTACTGCCATCCTCAAACTCGAGCCTCTGTAAAGGCTTTCGCGTCAAATGGACCTCATCCAGATATCGATGCAGCACCGGCCACCTCTCCTGTAAACCACGAAGATGAACCGGCTCTTCGGACGGATGAAGCGAAAGGAGTGTTTCGGCGGCAGGGCTGGTCCGAATGATGTTTCCATCGTTATCCATGACGATGAGCCCACTGGGAAGATTCCGGGATAACGTCTGAGCCAGAACGTGGAGTGCGTCCGCCCTCCGCTGTTCCTGGAGCGTGCTCTGCTTCAATTCACGGATCGTAGCCTGAAGGGTTTGAAAGATAAATTCCGGGTCTTCATGGAAGGACTTGGGAGCAAGAGGACTCTGTTCGGCCTCCAGGATCAACCTGCGAAACGGTTTCGAGATCCTGCCGGTAAGGAAGAAAAAGGTCAGGACGGGAACCCCTGTCGCTACCAGGGCGATGATCATGAAGTAAATTAATACGGTTCGCCGCATGGCGGGAAGCGGATTGAAATGGTAGGTAACCATTCGTCGATCGTCAGAGGTCCTGGAAAGGATCACGAGCGTATCGGTAGATTCACTCCCCGGAACAAGGGAGGGAATCTCGGTAATACTTGTCGCGACCGGAAACCCCGGCCTGAGCTTCCGATAGAAATCGGCAGCACCCTGGGGATAGGCGCGCAGGACTGCCCCATCTTTTCCTGCAACAACGAACCCGAGAAGGAGGTGGTGGTACTCTGAAGGATCCTTTCCACTCTCAATCAGGGTCTTGATCAGGACGTGGATCCCCTGGCTTTCATTCCAGTAATGGTCCGTAAACTGCTCACTGAATCGCATAACTACAAAAAAACCTGCGACTGCGATAACGATCAGCAGACCTACAATGGCGATAATGAAGGTTCTGATTTCAGAAAGGTATCGCATTCTTTACCATCCCGGGCCATAGTACATCGAGATAGAGGATCAACAGGGCAGCCACTCCAAGGAAGGCCCCGAAAGGAAGAGCGTATTTAAAACTCTTTTGACGGAGGAGAATCAAACCCAACCCCCAGATCAGTCCCAGGAGGGAACCCAGAAGAACGACACTCAATACTTTCGGGAAACCCAGGAATACTCCGATCAGAGCCATTATCTTAACGTCTCCAAAACCCATTCCGTGATGGCCTCGCAGCAGGTAGTACCCCAGGAGAAGTCCAAGAAAGAGAAGACTTCCGGTCAGGCCGCCCCACAGGGCAGAGAGGAGGGGAACGGAAGCACCTGCCCAGGCCAGACCGATCCCGATCAGGGTACCTCCCAGTGTAATTTCATCCGGAAGGATCTTCTCTCGCACATCGGTTCCCACGCCCACAATCATCATGCAGGAAAAGAGAAAGAGCGTAAGAGCCTGGACAGAGAAACCATAGGCATAGACCGAACCGATTCCGGCCGCGGCGGTCAGACATTCCACCAGCGGATATTGCCAGGAGATCGACATTCCGCAGGAGGGACACCTGCCTCTCAGGACGATGTAGCTCACAATCGGGATGTTGTGCCGCACGAGGATAGGCGTTTTACAGCCGGGGCAATGGGAGCGGGGACGAATCAGGGACTCTCCCTTCGGAAGCCTGTGGATGCAGACATTCAGAAAGGAACCAATGACAGCTCCAAGGAGAAGCCCGTAAAGATAGAGGATCAGAGTCGGCATCGCTCCCTACGATACCACAGGATCGTGAAGAGAAGGCCCGAAATCGCCAGGAATCCGGGGATCAGAGTGGGAGGCTGATAGAGGAGGGTAATTTCATGGTTACCGGGAGGGACAAGAAAACTGATAAATCCATCCGTGTCCGGGAGGATGGGTACCGGGCGGCTCTCCATGTACGCTTTCCAATGGGGTGCAAAGGTGATTCCGACATGTACTGTCGAATTCCCACGTGCCGTAAAGGTTACCCAGGCCTGATTGCTTTCATCCTCGATCCGGGCCCCTTCGATACCCTCACCCCATACCCTGGGGTGGACCGGATGCAGGCTTTTGGTTATCCGTCGATGGGTCACCGGATCGATTTCGACAAACTTGGCCACGCCCGGAAGAACCATCTTGCCCGTGCCGTAGGACTTCGTCTGCATCGGAGCGGAAGTCCCCAGCATTCGTGCACGGCGATATAGATTGGAATATCCTGCACCCATGGAAACCAGCCGCCTGTCCATTTCGGGCGTGTAAAATCCCTCTCTCTGAAAGTAATCCGGCCCCCGCGCATCGACATCACTGACAAAGGCATAGGACAGACTGCCCTCCAATGGCGGCAAAGGCTTCAGGGTTTTTTGAAAATCGATGGGGACAAGCGGGAGAACTCCTGCAGAAGCAAGGCCGAGATCAAGTGCAAGAATCACGGGAAGTGCAACGTGCAGTTTTGGCACTCTCATCATGACAAATGCCATCAGACCCAACATGGCACCATGGAGAAGAAGCCTTGCAGGATGGGAAGAAAAGGGAACCAGGATGAGTGCCATGAAGACGGTAAACCAGAACAGAACCGGCTTTACATGTTCACGATCATCGTAAAAACCAGCCAGCAGGGGAGCAAAGGCCAGGGGCAGAAAGAGAAGAAACTTTGCGGGGTACCTGAATATCTCAAAAAAATAGGTCAGTATCCATAAAAAAGGAGAATGGCTTCCAAGGGACAAAACGATAAGAACCACCGGAAGGATGAGGCGCAGGGGGCGCCTCCGCATGGCCCAGAAGATTACCGGAAGAAGAATGATTCCTGTATAGAGAGACACCAGAAAGGTCTGCTGAGCAAAGGACACGGACTCGAGTGTCGCAATGCCCCATGCCTGGCCAAAAAAAATCTCCAGGATTTCCCGGGGAAAAATGGAATGGCGCAGGCCAATGAGCGGATCGATTCCAGCCAGCCGGTCCGATGTCAGAAAGAGGCTGACGGTCTGTACAAGCTGAGGGGAAAGAATCAGGAGCATAAGAGCCAGAACACCCATAAGCGAGAACCACTTCCATCCCTGTCTGAGTCCGGCGATGAAGGTCGTACCCACCATAAGAGCAAACACCATTGGCTCGCCAGCAAGAAAAGATAGACAGAGTGTCACGACAAGTAAAGGGGCCCTGCGCTTTCGGATAAAGACAAGGGCCCAGGGAAGGTAGGTGAGAGTGGAGAGGGCAAAAATGATATCGATGGCCGTCAGAAAGGGTCCCGCCGAAACGACCAGGGCAGCCCCCAGCCAGGATGCGACCGGGCTCCTTCCCTCACCGCGCAGCCAGATCGCTGTTCCGATAGCCATAAGAATCAGATGAAAGAGAAGATACAGCTGGAAGCCGACCATGTCTCCAAGAAGGAAGAAATAGGTTGGCGGATAGAAAACCCCCGTCTGGGGATTCGCCATCCAGGGTTCACCCAGGCCATTGAACGGGTTCCACAGTGGAAGGTGCCCTGAAGCCACTTCCGAGACCGTGTAGGACTTCAATGGAATGACATAGGTCAGGGAATCACGATATGTCAAGACCTTCCCCAGGATCATCGATCCCAGCAACGCTAAGAGTAGTAGCGAAATAAAGGGAAGGGCCGGAGTTTTCCAGGGAAAAGGTTTCAGGGTATGGCGATAAAGACCCCGTCTTCCAGAACGAGGTCATTACTGTATTCGTTTGGGGTGTCCTTCGAGATGTCCTGAGGGCCATCCTTGCCATCCTGGCCAAAGGATTCAAGCCAGTATGTCTGACCATCACTTACATAATTATAGTAATTTCCCCACTTGTCTTTGACACTGGGTTCAGAGGCGACAGGAACGTAATTTCGGAGAAGTTCTTTTAGACTGCCGGGCCCCTCCATCCCGTTGAAATCGACGCCGGGAACCGGGTAATGGTCAAGGTTGAGGTTGTAGGTTTCCAGCATCACGCCCACGTTCCGCATATCGGCGATCGTAGCCTTCTGTCGGGCTTTCTGAAATGCACTCAATAGATTAACGATAGCAATCGCGGATAGAATGCCAATGATGGCTATAACAATAAGCAGTTCAATCAGCGTAAATCCTGACAACAAATGGAGGGAGCGTGGCCTGCCACGCTCCCTCGAAAAAAGGACAGAATTGGATCTTACTGCTGTACGCCTTCTGGCCACTGAATGAATCCACCGTTGGCATAGACGATGTCGCAATCAAAATCGGTCGTCTTGGTTCCGCAGGTGTAATCTGTGGTTTCCGTGATCGTCAGATCCTTACCACCGGCGCGGATTCCATATTCCTGAGCAGCAGTGGTGGAATCCACGGTGAAATCCATCGACTTCTGCCATCCGTCCTTCGTGGGAAGGGACTTGATATACGTCGGGGAAAGCATGGTGAAGATTCCATCTTGAGCCTCGGTGGGGAAGGTGCAGGTAGCTCCACACACTGCGGAATAGCAGTTTGCGTCTACTGCACGGGCTTCCCAGGCAGTCGCAGCAGAGCGGATGTCCGCCATGGTACGTTTCTGCTTGGCACGCTGTACGGCGTTCAACAGGTTCGGGATGGCGATAGCTGCGATGATACCGATGATCGCAACGACGATCAGCAGCTCGATCAGTGTAAAACCTTGTTTCTTCATTCGATCCTCCTTAATTTGTTGGTCAGCACGATATTATGCAAAGTCAATGCCAGAGATTCAATCCAAAATGTGACAAATTTTGTCGTATTTCATAATACAGGTGTCAATCTGCGTCACCTGCAAGGTGTTTCACGATGGCCTTTCCCAGATCCATCCCCTTCATGTAGTGGACCAGGTGGATACGCTCATCCGCCGCCCCGGCATGGGTCATGTCGAAAATATTGATGGGTACAAATGCAATTCCATAGGATAGGTACCCGGGTTTACGCAGGTACTGCCCTTCGTTCATCTTCCACGGCGTGGCGTAGGGACCGGTGTCGATCGCGGGAAACACCTCTAGTATGGAGTCCTGGATCGATCGAAAAGCATCTGTGTTGGAAGGGGTAATGTTCAATTTTGGGGAAGCAAAGCTGATGGAATAGGACTGTCTCATGGATGAAAGGACTTTTCCTACACGGTCGATCCACTCTTCAGGCTCATCTCCGGGAAGAAGAGAGAGGACCAGCCTTGTCTTGTCCGGCCCCATTCTCTGATGAATGGAGAACGATCTCCGCATCAGATCAAGATAAGGTTCGGGAAGCTCCTTCAGTTTTTCTTGATCGTCTCGGTAGAGCTTCCCCACGTTCTCCAGAATATCCCGGTACGCGATGCGGTGAGGCGCAAGGTGATTCAGAATCAATTCATATCCAGGAAAGAGAACAAGGTCATCCCTGGGAAAGAGAGGCAGAAGTGCGCTCGTAATTTCAGCGATGCGATCCGCGTCTATTTCCCCGAGCTCAACGAAGACCCATTCCTTCTGATACGTTAGAATTCCGCAATATTTCAGGAAATCGGTTACGACTTCAAAGCCTCCGCCTTCGGTAAGGAACACGGCACCTTCAGGAAAGAGTTCCGGCTTGTTTTCCAGGAGCCAGGGGGTTCCCCGCACCATTTCCATCTCCTCCGTGGGAGTGGCAATAAAGTATATGGGCCGTCGAAGCTTCCAGCCCTTTTCAAGCGCTTCCCTGATGGCGAAGTAGTAAATCACTCCGTAATGCTTCATGTCCAGGGTTCCCCTGCCCCACAGATACGGGCCCTCAATCACACCTCCGAAGGGAGGGTTTTTCCAGTTTTTGAGATTTTTGACCGGGCTGACGTCCATATGGTGGTGCAGGATCAGGGGAGGAAGAGGTCCGCCGGGAATCTTTGCAACGAAGTTGAACTGATCGGGTCCTACCTGATAGGTGCTGGATTCGATCCCGATGGCATCGAAGAGACGTTTCCAGAATGCCACGGCTTCGCGGGTATTGCTTTTCGGCCAGGATGTATCAATTCTCACATACTCCTGAAGTACAACAACCTCTTCCCGGCCGGGGAGGGTCTCCCATTCTTCTACAATGTTTTTTGGAATCATTGCGTGGTGAAGCCAGAAAGCCCCGAGAAGCAGGGCGCCGAGAAAACTGTAGAGCAGGATACGAGAATAGGTTCTTTGAATCATGGAAACGAGTATACCACTCTCCGATACTTACTCCCCTAGGGTAGGGGTAACACAGAGTTGGAAACCCCATGATATCTGAAGTGCCATGGTTCATAGGTGAAACCCGTTTCATCTTTATCTTCCTTTGGATAGGAAAGGTGGATGCCAAATCGCCCGGCGTTTTTTTTCAGCCATGTACCCTCCGGGGTCAATTCAAAATCTCTCATCAGCATGTAATGCATTCGGGAACAGGTGATATCCGCAGTGGTTCCGAGCTGATGTTCCGAAAAACCGGGTCGGGCTACCGTTCTCTGCTTTGGGATTCTGGAGGTCAGCATGGAAAAGATCACCTGCTGTTCCTCTGCACTGCGGTACCCCGACACGATGGCCAGATCGATCCCCTCCCGGCGTGCCTGTTGAAACATGGCCTCAAACGCGGCAAGGGCTTCTACACGCAGGCGGATATCCACACCGGTCCGAGTAGGCGCTCGAAGGGGAAACCCCAGCGTATCAGCATGTAGATCGACATCAACGAGATCTGAGGGCTCGTAGGAGAAGGGAAGAGGCCGATCTCTGTCAACTGGTTCGGAACCGATCGTAAGGTTACCGGCTTCATCGAGAGTCTCTGAAAATGCTTTCATATCGGGACTGTTGGCAAGCCACTGGGCCTGCGTGAAAAGAGGATGATCAAACCCCTGCACCCTGACCTCCGCAAGGTCGAAGAGGATCCATTCTCCAGAGGGATAAATACACCGGACTTCGCACCGCTCGCCGGGATGGAGCCTGCCGAGGGGTGACACCCGGTTTTCAGCATCTTCTATGGTGGCGTAAAGAAAGCAGCGGGAAGAGATCGACTGCTGTTCCATCCCGGGGTCGAACGTTTCCACGGTTCGATTCCGGCAGGAAGGAGAGAAGAGAATGCCTGCCATAAGGATGAGAACGATACAGATCCGATGGATACAAAACCGAATTCCACGATGCATACTGCGAAGGAACAGATTATGGATCACGTCTGGATCAGAGGGCTTCCGGTGTGAAAATAAGGTAGAGAATAATGGCCCCGATCAGAATCGGGCAAACCCAACGGATCAGGATCGGCCAGATCCGGTTGATAACCGCTGCCATCCAAGGTTTGAGAGCCCCGGGGGCAGCCTGAAGAAGCTCTCCCTTTGCTGCCTTCATCCCCCACTTAAAGGTAATAAAAAGGCAGAGGAGGAGAGCACCAATGGTCAGGGAAAAGTGTCCGAAAACAAGATCAAAGAGATCAAGAAATCCCTTGCCTCCGACAATGTCGCCCAGAGGTTTATACGCTCCCAGGGATAGAGCCGAGGGAACACCGAGGATAAAAGCCCCGATCCCCATGGTGATCACAGCAGGTTTTCGCTTCCAGCCCCGATCATCCACAAAGTGTGCAACAACAACTTCCAGTAGGGAAATGGAGCTGGTTACCGCAGCTATCGTAAGGAGGAGAAAAAAACCCGCACCGAAGATCTGCCCCAGGGGGATCCGGTTAAAGATGTTGGGAAGTACCATGAAAATGAGCCCTGGACCGGCCTCGGGTTTAAGACCAGGAACCGCAAAGAGTGCCGGAAAGATTGCCAGACCGGCCAGAAAAGCCACCAGAGAATCGGTTAAAGATACAAAGATCGAAGAGGTAAAGAGGTTATCGTCCCGGGAAAGGTAGCTGCCGTAAGTAACCATAGCCCCCATACCGAGGGATAGCGAAAAGAAGGCCTGTCCCATGGCGGACAGAATGACACCCGCGTCCAGCTTGGAGAAATCAGGGTGCAGGTAGAATGAGAGACCCGCTCCTGCACCTTCAAGGGTAACGGAACGGATCACGAGAAGGATAAGAAGACCAAAGAGTGTAGGCATCAGGAATTTGCACCAGCGCTCAATTCCCTTCTCCACACCCCCCGCAACGACAATCATGGTGATCACCATGAACAGCGCATGGTACCCCACTGCATTGGCAGGAGATCCGATAAAACTGACGAACATATGGGTGATGGCTTCGGGATCCGACATCTGGCTGAACTGGCCCAGAGCTCCCTTGATGAAATAGCCGACCGTCCATCCGGCAACAACGCTGTAGTAGGAAAGAATGGCCATTCCGGTAAGGATCCCGAGAAGCCCGACTCCTCTCCACAATGAACGGGGCGCAAGAGAAGAAAAGGCACCCAGGACGTTTTTACCTGTGGAGCGCCCCAGTGAAAATTCAGCCATCATGACGGGAACTCCCATAAGAAGAACGCAAAGGAAGTAGACAATCACATAAGCAGCGCCGCCATTCCTGCCGACTTCAACTGGAAAACGCCAGACATTGCCAAGACCCACAGCGGAACCAGCCGCCGCAAGCACAAAGGCAAATTTTGAACCCCAGTTTCCGCGTGCTCCAGGATTCATAGAGCTTGTTTAATGTAATCGAAGGCCTTCAGGAGATCTTCGCTGGGCTCCTTGATCGTGCCGGAGAGAGCGCCGAACAGGTTTCGCAGCCTGCCGGAATCCCCTTCCTGGATCGCGTGATGAATTTCGATTAATGCCTGCTGGGAATCCTGGTCATAGATACCGCGGTGAATTTCCCGATCCAGGATGACCCTGGCCAGCTGAAGGTTATCCGCAGCTGGAGGCATCGATGCGGGAGGAGCGAGCCGCTGGGCCGCAGACTCATCCGAAACGGTCACCATGTCAGGCAGACTCTTTAACTGCGTGGAAAAGCGGCCGAGAAGCAGATAGACTTCCCGCTCGGATGCAAAATTTCCCACGAGACGGGCCGTCTTGGCCACATCCAGCTCACTGGATTCCCGTAGCATAACGTAAGCTTCAGCAGTATTTTCCAAAGAAAGCTTCCGCGCCTTAACCCTCCAGGCTGTAAGTTTTCCCTGAACATAGCAGGTGTCGGCTGCCTGAATATCCACGGCCTCCACCGAAACATTGTCTTCAATCCGTATCGACCCGTTTTCCGATCGAATCAGAGAATAATTCCCGGAGTTCTGAATGACGAGGTTTCCCGGAGTTTTGATGGAGAGCTGACCCTTGTCATTGACCCGGATCTCTGTACCCTTCGGGATAATCATCGTGGGAAATTCCTTTCCATTGGCGCCATTGGGCATGACTACCTCCTGAATGTCGTGGGGATGGGCTCATAGTTGGAAGCCGTATTACCCCGGGCCGCGATAAGAATCTGATCCATGTTGCTCCAGTGATGGTCCAGAATATAGATTCTCGGATCAACGGGTACAAAGGTCTGTCCATTGACCAGATTGGTTCGTATTTCATAATGGAGGTGCGGGCTTGTACTCCAGCCGGAATTCCCGACTTCACCGACCGTCTGCCCGCGGCTGACTTTCTGACCGTTCTTTACAAGGGCTTTGTCCAGATGAGCATAAATCGTCATAAAGTTATCGCCGTGGTTCAGCACCACGATATTCCCGTATCTCCACCAGGCCGCGCTCTTCCGTAAGGGATACCGGCCCGCAAAAGAGACCTTTCCATCCGCGGTTGCCATGACTGGCGTACCGGATGGCGCAGCGAAATCAAGACCTTGATGGTAATCCTGTTTTCGAGTAAAGGGGTTGATGCGATTACCGAATGGGCTCGTCAGGAGGAAGGTATCTCGAGGGAGGGGGCAAATCGTCGGCGTCAAACTTACGATGGATCGATTTTCCTTTTCATACGCCGTCAGTTCTTCCAGGAGCTTGGTGCTGACGGCAACCTGCTGCTTAAGCTTTCTGTCCATGTAATCCAGCCGATCAAATCCATCCACCTGATCCGGCACCTGAATTTCCGGCAGTCCACCCTGGCCCGAGGAATCGATGCTGATGTTATAGATGGCAAAAAATTTTTCAAGCATTTGACGTTGCTCATTCAGGGATGTGGAAAGTTCCTGGGCGCGGGTGGACATGTTTTTGGCTTCGGTGAGCAGTCTCGTTCTCTGTGCAAGGGATTCGGAAAAAGAGAGACGGGTCTGATGGCTTGTAAATCCGCCGGGGGCGATGATGAGAGCCCAGGCAAAAAAAGACGCGACAAACGTGCTCACAACTCCCAGAACAAGGATATGGTTCCTCTTCAGAAAGAAATACTTCACCCGCTTGCGGATGTTCCCAGGGTGAACCTGGATCTCAATCATGGGAGGACATCATATCAAATTCATGCGCTCCTGTGCAATAGATGAGCAAGTACTTTAAGTAAGACGATCAAAAGCGCAAGTGAAAAGATCTTATACGGAGCCGTAATCTTCACGGGAAACTGGTCTTCTCGAAGGACATTCAGCTTCAGGAGCACGACTTCAGTGATGTAGTAAGTCACGATACCGATAATAATCAGGAGGATGGTTAAATCAAAGGTCCGGATAAAATTGAGCAGATGATGGAATACCGGAGCAAACAGGTATCCGAGAAAGATCCACAGGACCGTATTGATGGCCGCGCTGGCCAGATCCATCAGGAAGAAGAGGCTCCATCTGACCCGGGTCAGGCCGGCAAAGAGGAGGATTGCAGGACGCAATCCGTAAAAGTAGCGCCCCAGAAAGAAGAGAGAGTACTTGTAGCGGAAAAAGAGGCGGCGTACCCATCGTTGCCGTCTGATTGTGAAGACCTTCTGTACGAATCGATTTCTGAGTACCCGAGCGCCGAAATGGGATCCGATCAGATAGAGAAGGTTATCGGAGATGACAATTCCAAAAAAGGCGACCGGCAGAATAGTCCACCATTCAAGATACCCCTGGTGGACAAGATACCCGGCGATAACCAGAATCACCTCTTCCGGAAGGGTCGGCCCAAAGGCTCCCAGAAAAAGCAGCGTAAAGATCCCGAAAGTCGAAAGGGAGGTAAGGTCTAGTCCACCGAGATCCACGATCGTGCTTCCCGCAGCGTCATTGTGACGGCCTCCCTGGAAGGGAGTTCACAATATAAACGGATAAGAGGTTCTGTTCCGGAACGGCGGAAGAGAAGCCAGCCATCGTCACCGAAAGTAAATTTTAATCCATCCTTTTCATGTACTTTGGTCACCCTGCGACCCGCGATATGATCGGGAGGCGCGGTCTTGAGCCGGTCAATGAAGGCATCGGCATCTTCAGGATCATCCAGTTCCATATCATCTCGGGCATAGTGGAGGTCTCCATAGGTGCGCCGAAGGTCACAAAGGGCCTGAGGTAAAGAATATCGGCGCATGGAAAGCGTCTCAAGCAGGAGAGAAGCGGTAACAAGAGCGTCTCGTTCCGGAAGGCCGCCGGCCACGGCAAGCCCGCCACTTTCCTCCCCGGCAACAACCACGTCTCCGGAGGTAAGGTGGGGGCAAAGATACTTGAACCCAATACCGGTTTCGTAAAGAGGAACCCCCATATCTTCCGCAATCCGATCCAGATAAAGAGAGGAAGAAAAAGTACGGGCAATCCCTCCCTGTTGCCCCCGGACCTTTATCATGTGGAGGGCAATCAAAGCGAAAACCTCATGGGGGGTGACAAACTGCGGACCGGGAAGCAAAACACCGAGCCGATCGCCATCGCCATCACTGGCAAAGGCCAGGTCACAGGGTGAAACCGCAAGTTCATCCACAGTAAGTTGAAGGTTCTTAAAAATCGGTTCAGGCTGGCAGCCACCGAATGTGGGATCGGGATAGGAGCGTAGGGTTTTCACATAGAGAGATGTCGATTCAAAGAGTCTCATAAAGAGAGATCCCGAAGCACCGTGCATTGCGTCCCAGAGAATTTGCCACCCCTGCCCGCCGATCAGATCCAGGTCCACCAGTTCCCTGACATAGGAGAGATAATCGGGGATAAAATTCTCTCTTCGGATCTCCCTCCTCGGGCGAATGGCTTCACCTGGCGCTTCAGGCTCCAGAAAATCAGCCATTCGAGCGTACATTTCGGTGCTGGCGGTTCCCCCATAATGTGCCTTGAACTTCAATCCGTTATAAAGGGAAGGGTTATGGGAGGCCGTGACCATGACGCCTCCCAGCAGTCCGCGGTGCTTCACCTGAAACGAGAGGCAGGGTGTCGGAATATGAACTTTTGACACAATCGGCTCCACACCGGCGGCGGCAAAACATTCCGCCACAATAAGGGCAGCGGTTTCCCCGAGAAATCGTGTATCGTACCCGATCACAACGGCACTTCGATCTCCCTCCCCCTTCCATTTCTTATCCCGATAAAACCTGGCCATAGCCCGGGCGACCGTCTGAACGTTGGCAAAAGAGAAGTCGTCTCCTATGACGCCTCTCCACCCATCCGTTCCAAATGCTATCGTCATCTATTCCTCCACTACGGCATCAGCCGGGATTTGCGTATCCGGCGCCACAACGGCACCTCGCAGAAAAGCATGATCTCCCACCGTCACACGATCCGCCAAAACGGAACGTTCCACACGAATATCCCGACCGGGATTGAATCCGCTCCAGATAATCGAATCGTACACCCGGAGAGTTGGTTCAGCGGGTGGATTCTCGAAAAAACTCCTTTGGACCCTGTCAATCCTTCCCGCCTGCACGTTATCCTGCCAGGTCCACCGGCCATCCAGATAGTCTTCATGAACTTTCCGATAGGAATCAACGGTTCCCACATCAACCCAGTACCCCTGGTAACGAAACCCTCCGACTCTATATCCTTTCCGGATAAGAGCAGGAAAAATCTCCCGTTCTATGGAGGAGGGACGGTCAGGGGGAATTTCCTCTATCACCGAGGAAGAGAGGATGTACATGCCTCCGTTAATCCAGTGGCTGGGAGCTTCTTCTAACGACGGTTTTTCAACAAAAGCGAGGATCCTGTCTTCCCGATCGATATCCACCACACCGAAGCGGCTGGGATCGTCAACCTCAACCAGAAGCAGGGACACATCGTTTTCACGGGATCTGTGGAATTCAATAAGATCCATGACCCGACAGGGACAGAGGACATCACCATTCGTGACCACAAAATCCCCGCTCGCCATTTCTGTCAGCCGGGCAATGGCACCTCCCGTTCCGCGGGGCTCCGGTTCTTCGGTGTAGAGGATCGATAATCCTTTATACCGATCTCCCAGGATGGAACGGAGAACATCGGGCCGATAGGACAGCGTGAGGATCACCGTGTCAATTCCGGCCTCAAGGAAATGGTTAAACTGGTAATGGATAAAGGGCCGGTTTGTCAGAGGTATCACTGGCTTTGGGCGCTCGTTGGTGAGGGGTCGAAGGCGGGTACCCTCCCCACCTGCCAGGACAACCGCTGTGCAGGTTTTGGATTCGCAGGATTCCGGATGGGGTACCATGCGGCCATTCTACCATTGATGGACGCCTGTTTCGAAAAGGTATAATCGGGTCTGACATGCTCCTTCCCGCACCTATTCAGCCTGCCCTTTTTCAGGATCGAAGAAAGAGGTTCCTTGCAGACTGTCTCTTTCCCGACGGGAGGGTAGAAACGATCCACTGCCCCAACTCCGGATCTCTTCGCAGCTGTCTTGAACCGGGATGCCCCGTTCTTCTTTCTTACCATCCGGAGAAGGGTCGATCCACACGCTACACTCTGGAATGGTCCCGGATGTCCGACACCTGGATCGGGATCCACTCCCGGATAGCCAACGATCTCGTGCTCGAAGCCCTGCAGAATCAAGCCATTCCGGGACTGGAGACTTATGAGTCTCTGGAAAGGGAGCGACCCTTCGGGAACGGCCGTCGTGTCGACTTTCTCCTCTCCCGGGAAGACCAGCGATGCTACCTTGAGGTAAAAAGCGTAACGTTTCTCAACGATGATGGGATCCTCAAGTTTCCGGATGCCGTCACGGTGAGGGGTCGTCATCATATCGACGCTTTGATAGAGGAACGACAACGGGGCTCACGGGCCGTCCTTCTTTTTCTGGTTCAAAGGGCAGACGGCCTTGCCGTGGCACCTGCGGAGGAGATTGATCCCGATTATGCGGATGCCATGCGGCGGGCTCTCCGGGAAGGAGTGGAAATACGCGCCTTTCGTGCCGAGATATTCCCCCCCGAGATGAGGGTAGGACAGGAACTTCCTGTCCTCTCTCATGCTCCTTCCAGGAAATAAAAAAGCGGGATCCAGAGATCCCGCTTCAGGTTGAAGTACGGATATCCTTAAAAGAGCTTTAACGCCTTTAACGCCGGCAGAATGCGCTGAAGCCGTTCCGCCTGAAGCAATTCATTGAACTTTCCCAGCTGCTCAGGGGTCAGAAGAGCAACGAATCCATCTCGATAGGCTTCCTCAAGGAGTCGAATCTCTTCCTTCAACTGCTGGATTTCCAGGACCAGCGCACCCACAGCCGCGGGATCGGGAGATTCACTTTCCAGAAGAGCCTGAAGCTCCGCACTCTTATCCTGAATCGCCTGATGCAGGGGCAGGGTGGCGGTGCGGAGGTCTTCCAGGAGAACCATCCAGGCATCCACCTGTTCCTGGGTTAGATTGAGATACTGAGCCAGTGCCTGGATGGGCTGAGGCGTTCGATCCTGGGGCGCCCCCTGGGCCAGCAGTGTGCCGCCCAGCATAAGAAGAGCGAGAGTGAGTGTCAGTAGATGTTTCATCAAATCCTCCTGTACGGTGGTTTATTTACTGGGGTCGGCCCGGACCATTGGGGGGTGGATCATTAGGAGGTCCGGGATGCCGGTCAGGAAATCGGTCCCGCATACGTTCCCGGCCGTCCTGAAATTGACCACGGCGGCCATCCACAAAGCGCTTCACCCTGGCCCACTGATCCGGAGTCAGCTCCAGCCGCATGCGGATAAGCATTTCCGCCCGTGTCCTCTCGAGCTGTCCCCTGGCCTTGATAAGTCGGTCCAGAAGAGTCAGGGCTTCCTTTTCCTCGAGAACAGGAGCGTCAAGCAGCTCCTTCAAATTGAGTTCCGCCTTTTCCATTTCAGCCTTTAGATCAATCAGGCGCTCCATGTGATTGAGGAAGATGGAGTCGAGCCGGCGAACCTGGTCATCGGAAAGTTTTATATTTTCTCTTACTTCCGCTTTCGTCCACCACTTTCCCTGGGGCAGGTCCAGACCCGCCTGTGCAGTCAGAATCGAGGTCAGAAAAAGAAAGACAACAATCATGGCATTACGCTTCATGGGTTCCTCCTGAAGGATGGGCCGTATCGTCGTAGGATTGCAGTTCGGGATCCAGAGCCGTATCGACAAGAACTTCCAGATCCCCCAGAGCCGGCTCGCTCAGAGCCGTATCGATCTGCGTGAGAAGTTCTTCCTGTTCCTGCTCGGATAGTGCAGCAGCCATGCGGTGGGGATCGGAAGGCACGCCGGGGCGGATAAGAATAAAGAGGGCAGCGATAAGAACCATCGCAGCAGCAAGAGCCGGGACCCAGATTCGGAGCCGTGATTCCCTTCTGCCTTCCAGAACCGGAAAGCGTTCGGGGAGGAAAGCCGCCTCTTCGCGGGGACGCATTTGTTCCGCCCGGAGGGCTTCCAGGGAAGAACGACACCGGTCGCAGGAACAACGGAGTTCCGTTCCGTTCATGATGTGGTCCAGCAGATCGGCGAGTGTGCTGTGCGTCATGATATACCTCCTATCTTACGTAGACGATCCAGAGCCCGATAAAGATGACGTTTTACCGTTCCTGTATGGAGCCCGGTAACCGTACCAATTTCCTCCAGGGAAAGATCCTCATAAAATCGGAGAACCACGACCATTCTCTGTTGGGGGGAAAGCTGTTTCAGACCCTGATCCAGCTGGTGGACGATTTCAGGTCGGGGGGTCTCAGACGCAGGAATGGTCGATTCCAGAGGAACCTGTTTTCGAAGCCACTTCCAGGAAACGCTGCGAACCCGGTCAAGGCAGACATTCACAGCAATTCTTCGAAGCCATGTGATGGGTTCGGAATCTCCACGAAACGTAGAGACCTTCTTCAAGGCTTTGATAAAGGTCTCCTGAACAGCCTCCTCCGCTTCCTGTGGATTTTTCAGATAGGCAAGGCAGAGCGCATACAGGCTTCTGCGATGGTCAGAATACCACCGCTCCACGAGATCGCGGTTGGAAATTGCCGGATTACTCAAGGCTTCGAACTGTTCCATTGTCATCTAGGACGAGATTGATATCCCTCAGGATGACATCGCCGGGCTCCACGCTTCCATCGAGTGTCGCTGCGACGGCCCATGCTCCTTCCATTTGCGAGGTCAGGATCGTCACCGCTTCTGCCTTGATTCGCAGGGCATAGAGATGTCTCAAATCGCACTGGTTCGCATTCAAACGATGAAGAGAGATGTCCTGCAGGTGAGCCCTGTGAAATACACACTCCGTAATCTCTCCATCGGAAAGGGTAAGACCTTCCCATCGGGATCGTGAAAAATTCGAATCCCGAATGGAAACTCCTGTGAATGATCCGAAGTCAAAACGAACCTTGTGCCCGCTGGAAGCCGTTATGGAGACCTCTCTGAGGTTGCATTGATCCCATAAGGATCGATCCATTTCGCAGTGGACAATGGAGAGTGCGGAACCGGCCAGGTTCGCAAACCGGGCTTTCCGGAAGCTGCTTTCCTCCATGGAAACCTGCTGCAGCCTCACATGATCCATTCGGATACCCGGTGCATCCACTCGACTCCATTTCCCCGATTGAAAGGATCCTCCGTCCATGGCTGTCTTGACAAGCGAGCATTCTTCTAAAGAGAAATCTTCTAACGTGCAGCGCTCAAACGTGCATCGCCTGAAGAGTGTCCCATTGAAATGGCAATCCCTCAACATGCACCCTGAGAACCGAAGGCGATCCAGGGAGGCACCTGAAATTCTCAGTCCCTCCATGGTGCAATCCGACCACGTACGTTTTCGGCAAAGAGACTCCCTCACCCATCGGTCCGGATCGGGGTGATGGGGATAACACCATGCTTCACCCGGCAGAGGGGTACGGGTACACCCTGTCTGGCTACAATCCTGACCGGTCAAAGGCTTCCGTCACTTTTGCCAGGAGCGCAACCCCCCAGCCCGTGGCGCCTCCCTTCCTCCCGCGGGTATGGTCGGTATGGGCTGTTCCGGCGATATCGAGATGGAACCAGGGGACATTTCCGATAAACCGATGGAGGAATGCCGCGGCATGGATGGCTCCTCCATAGCGGCTGCCTGTATTCTTTATCATGGCATGCCCCCCTTCCAGTTCCCGTTCATGCTCTTTCCAGAGCGGCATCGGCCACACCCATTCCCCCACACGATCCCCGATCTGCGGAATCTTCCTGAGATATCGATCCCTATTTGTAAACAGACCCGCAGCCAGGGACCCGAGGGCGACAGAGCAGGCGCCTGTGAGAGTGGCCACATCGATACAAAGATCCGGCTTCCATTCCCTGGCCAGGATTAGAGCGTCTGCGAGGAGCAGTCGGCCTTCCGCATCGGTAGAAAGGATTTCAACGGTCGTGCGGTCCCGAAAGGTCAGGATATCTCCCGGTCTTGCTCCATGCCGATCCAGAAGATTCTCCGCCAGGGGCAGAAGAATATCGACCCGGCACTGCAGTTGGAGGCCGGGAAGAATGGGAACGAGGCCGGCAACTGCAGAGGCTCCGCTCTTATCGAATTTCATTTCCTCCATTCCCCGGGCGGGCTTGATGGAAATCCCGCCACTGTCGAAGATCACACCCTTGCCGATCAGTACAAGCCGCCTCGCTCCCTCCGGGTTCAATACTCCGTGAAGAAGGCAGGGAGGCCGTCCTCCAGAGTTCCCGATCGCAAGAGTCCCTGTCATGGTTTCTTTTTCCAGTCTGGCACGATCCCAGAGGGAAAAGGTCCATAAACCGGATCTGTCTGCTTTGATCACTTCCCGGGCAAAGGACTCGGGGGAGAGGATGTTGGCCGGAGCATTGGCAAGATCTCGAGCAAAATGTTCCCCCCCGTAGAAGAGGTTAGCTTCAGCACGAACCCTGTCAAACACAGCCTTTCTCATCGCGGGAGGTCGAAGAACAAAGATGCGAGGCGCTGATTCAGGCTTTCTTTTGATAAACGCAGTATAGCGGTACGCAGACGACAGGAGTCGGTAAAGGAGAATCCCGAAAACAAATTCTTCGGGAATTCTTCGAAGACGGAGGTTAAAACCCACAGCGACCCTTTTTCCAGAAATCTGTTTCAGAGAATCCAACAGGGCCGAAAAACGTCGATCCATGTCCTGCAGGGTGAGATCCCGCTCTTTTCCCACACCGATCAGGAGAATATAAGGATCGTTTTTGTCGCGCGCGGGGATCGTTAAAGCCTCAGCCTTTTTCCCCGAAAATCCGGATGAGTGAATCAGATTTCGGATCCTGGAAGAAAGTTTCGGGTCCAGATCAGGAAAATCTGGAAAGTCTGCTCCCTCTGCAAGGAGGAATGCGTACGCCCCGGGATTTGACTGTTTTGTCAGTTTGTGAAGTTCCATGCATTTCTCCTTCCGGCCAGGATCATCCTGACATTGTACTCCAACCCATCCATGATCCATCGCCAGGAGGGCCGAATCGGATATAAGAATCCTCTATTTCCGTATGTTATGATAACGGCGTTTTCAAATACTATGGCTAATTTATTAACGACACGACTCTTACGGCATATCCCCCGAATCTATCTGATTGAAGTGATTGCCCTGCTTCATCTCCTGATCTTGCAGTGGCTGATGGCGAAGGCCAACCTTACTCTTCCCATGGAAAACCTCTGGATAACGGGAAAGCTTTACCTGATGACCTTTCTTCCACCCATGGTCGGCGCGGTCGTTCTCGGCACGGTCTATTCCGCCTTTCGAGGTCGCGGAAAGGCATACCTGAAGCGGATTTTCAGTATGGAGTGGATCGTCATGACGGTCCGGGTTCTGATTTTGAGCACCCTGGTCAGCCACACGTACTGCTGGCTCAAGCTTCTGATTCCTCTTCTCAACTCTGCCAGCTTTGATGCCAGGCTCTGGAATATCGACACCGTCATGGGGTTCGGACTCTCCCCCAATGTTTTTTTCCTTCACCTCTTTTCCTACCCGCCCGTCCTGAAGGGCCTCGACGCACTCTATATCAACGTATTCAGCATCACCCTTCTGATCGGCAACGCAATCTTCACGGCTCTGCCATCCACAAGGGTTCGCATGGCCTACGCGACGGGATCCGGGTATCTCTGGCTCGTGGGCGGATGGCTCTATCTCCTGATGCCCTCCCTGGGTCCCTGCTACGCGTATCCTCATGTCTGGGAGTCCTTTACCACCTTCCTGCCCCGAAGCGTAGTCCTCCAGAAAGCCCTGCTGGACAACTACAACCGAATATTGGGAATCCCCGGCGGCACGATCGACGCGGGAATCGTCCTGGTCCACGGCATCGCCGCATTCCCCAGTCTTCATGTAGCCTCCCAGACCTTTATCGCTTTCTGGGTTCGCCGCTACTCGCTGACGCTTGGCTTTGTTCTGATGGTTTCGGTCGGGTTACTCTGGCTTGGATCGATCGTCACAGGCTGGCATTACATGGTGGATTCAATTGTCGGATTGTTCCTGGGCTGGGCCTGTTTCGCGGTAGTCTGGAAAACTTTCAAAATCCCGCGCTGGAAGAGGCTGATATCCATCCTCTGAATCCCCTTATCCTTTGATTACGCCGACAGGCCGAAGCCGTGCCACCCTTCTGGAGATCCCCACCTCCTCCGTAACCCGGGCCACTTCCTCGACATCCTTGTAGGCATCGGGCATTTCCTCCAGGAGCGTCTTTTTCCCGGCAGCCAGCACCTGGATTCCCTCCCGTTCCAGTTCTCCGGCAATATTTCTTCCGGATGCCTGTTGAATCGCGCGACTCCGGGACAGAACCCGCCCGGCTCCGTGGGCGGAAGACCCGAAGGCCTCCTCCATGGCACGATCGGTACCCACAAGAATGTAAGAAGCGGTTCCCATGTCTCCGGGGAGCAGTACCGGTTGTCCCACGTCCCGATAGGCAGCCGGCACTTCCTGCCGGCCCGGACCGAAGGCCCGTGTTGCACCTTTCCGGTGTACGGCCAATCTGCGCTCCTTCCCTTTCACCCGGTGGGTCTCCACCTTCACGATGTTATGGGCGATGTCGTAGAGGAGTGACATATTGAGAATTCGTGGAGACACCCCCAGAGTCTTCATGATTGTCTCCTCTGCCAGTGCCATCAGGATCTGACGGTTCGCCCATGCATAGTTGGCCGCTGCGGCCATGGCGCTGAAATAGGCCTTTCCTTCCGGAGATCGAAAGGGAACACAGGCAAGCTGACGGTCGGGAAGCTGAATACCGTAGGTTTTCAGGGCTTTGCCGAGAGTCTTCAGATAGTCGTCACAAACCTGGTAACCGAGCCCGCGGCTCCCGCTGTGAACGGATATGCAGATCTGGTCCTTCTCCAGACCAAAGACACGGGCCACCCGGTCGTCAAAGATTTCATCCACGACAGAAATTTCCAGGAAATGGTTCCCCGATCCAAGGGTACCCAGCTGTGGAGCTCCACGTTCCAGGGCCCGGGAGGAAAGGGCTTTCGGATCAGCACCTCCGTAGGTTCCCCTCTCCTCGATAAAGGACAGGTCCTCTCCCGTTCCGTACCCCCGGGATACGGCCCAGGCGGCTCCCTGAACCAGCACGTCACTCAGGTCGCGGGAGGATAATTTTCGTATGGCTCCCGAGGATCCAACTCCGGTAGGAATCCGGGAAAAGAGCTGACGGACCAGGTCGCCCGCACGGCCCCGAAGATCCTCCATCTTCAAGTCAGTTCGGGCAATCCGGACCCCGCAGTTGATGTCATAACCCACGCCTCCCGGGGAGAGTACGCCCTCCTCGAGATCCATTGCCGCCACGCCTCCAATGGAAAAGCCGTACCCCATGTGCGCATCGGGCATGGCGAGGGAGTGCCCCACAATTCCCGGAAGCTCTGCAACGTTCCTGACCTGGATCAGGGTCTGATCATTCCGGATCGACTCCATCAAGTGATCACTGGCGTAGATCCGGGCAGGGACCCGCATGTCCCCCGTCGCCGGCATCTCCCAGATATTTTCGGAAACTTTTTGAATCTCCATATTCTTACAATACACGTTTCCTTTGAACGTTGCCAGATGACGGAATCCTCCATCCTTCCGGCATAAAACTGGATCTTACCGGTCGAAGGTCATTTCCAGAAAGACCCGGCCTTCCGATTGCTGGAAACGAATGTCGTTGTAGGTTGCAGCTTTAATCTCGCCCGAGAGACCTCCATGGGGAATGACCTCTGCAACCACCTGCCACGATCCTATTCCGGGAACCACTTCCACATTTTGCGCAAGGGACCCCCGAACCTGGAGAAGGTAGAGGAGTTCTCCGGCCAGCTGAACCGCTTTTTCTTCATCGGATCCTTCGACCACGAAGGTGATGGTGCTATGGGGGCTATTGTGCACGGGAGGTACTGTAATCTCACGGGCTAATTCCAGGGAGAGTGTAGTGAACAGGTCGTTCAAGGATGAGCCTTCAATCCGAAGGCGCATATCGGCCGTCTGTTCCAGATGGATCACGTTCCCCATGGTTCCCTCATCTGGATTGTATCCGACTGTAAAATGTCAGCTCGAAAACTGGAGGATGACTTTTCGTTTTCTCGGGCGGTTGTCGAAATCGAGCAGGACAATCTGCTGCCAGGTACCCAGGACAGGCTTACCCTCGCTGACCGGAATCAAAAGAGAGGGACCAAACCAGGCCGCCTGGACATGGGAAAAGCCGTTTCCGTCCCCCCAGCGCCTGTCATGGTTATATTGAATCGTCCGGGGGAGCAGCCGCTCGATTGATGTCCGAAGATCCTCAACAGCTCCCGCTTCGAATTCGATCGTTGTGACTGCAGCTGTGGAACCCGGGACAAAGACCAGCAGCTGCCCATCTTTCCCTTCCCACTCCTTCGAAAATGCCTCGACATAGGTTGACAGATCGATAATGTCTCCGAAGCCTTTGGAGGGAACAGAGATCTCCTGAATCTGGAAATTCATCAGAATTTGAAGGAGAAGCCCCCAAGAATACCGACCGTAACCTGGTCTTCTTCTTCGAGGGGCAAATAGTGCGCGGAGATCTGGAAGGTCAGATCGACTCTGGTGGACAGAGGGATAAAACTCTCAATCCCCGCTGTTGCTCCGATTTTGGATTCTTCCTTTTCCACCGGTGTCTCCTGCCATGGAAGGGCCCAGTATCCGGTTCCGTCATAGTAGGCCGGACCGAGGTAGACCCCGGAGGTAAAAAACTTTTCGACGAAAATGTAATCCACCGTGAAGGCGTAATAATCAAAATCAAGGCCCACGGAACCATAATCTCCGGCATTTTCGATTTGGCCGTATCTGAAAACCAGAAGAGTATCATCTTCCATGAACCATCCGAAGTGAAACTCTCTTGTATCGAAATTATGATCACCCGGATTAATCGACTCCGTGGCATTGGATGCCACACCCATGGTCCCGCCCACCACATAAGTCTGGGCTGCCAGTGGAAGAGTCGTCAATAGTACCAAAAGGAAGACGGCATATCGAATCATGAAACCTCCTGAAACCTTATCCGCACCCACTGGTTGCCCCGCAGTTGTTGCACTTGTAACAGGCCCCCGAACGAACCATGATGGCGCCGCACTCGGGACAGGGCGGTGCGTCGGATTGTTCTTCATATACTTTATCGCCTTTCGGCGCTTCTGAAAAGAGGGTAAGCTGGCGGTCGCTCCGTGCGGGAAGAACACCGTAGTGCTGCTGATCTTCCTCGACAAGGAATTTCGAGGCGAGCCACCGGAAGATATAGTCCACGATCGACTTGGCAAAGGGAATCTGGTGATTGCGGGTCATCCCCGCGGGTTCGAAGCGTACATGGGCAAATTTGTCGATGAAGGTCTTCAGGGGAACGCCGTACTGGAGACCGATGGAAACCGAGGTCGCCAGGGAGTCCATGACACCGGAAATGGTGCTTCCCTCCTTGGCAATGGTGAGAAAGATCTCTCCCGGCTTTCCGTCGTCATACATTCCCACGGTGATATACCCTTCATGCCCACCCACATCAAACTTATGGGTGATGGCCTTCCGCTCCTCGGGAAGCTTTTTTCGGTTCGGGAAAGCGATGACAGGTGCATCTGCCTTTTCGTCCTTTTTGGACTTGGCCGTAGTGGAAAGAGGCTGCTGGGATTTGGAGCCGTCACGATAGATCGCGATAGCCTTGAGGCCAAGCTCCCATGCCTGAACGTAGGCATCCATGATGTCTTCTACGGTCGCCTCGGTCGGGACGTTGACCGTTTTGGAGATAGCTCCGGAAATGAAGGGTTGAACCGCAGCCATCATCTTGATGTGTCCCATATGGTGAATAAACCGGCTTCCCCTGGCGGGTTTGAATGCACAATCAAAGACGGGCAGATCCTCGTCCTTCAGGTGCGGGCATCCTTCGACGGTTCCATCCTTTTCTACAAACTGGACGATCTCCTCGATCTCATTCGATGTATACCCGAGCTTACGCAGAGCCATGGGAAGCGTCTGGTTGACGATCCGGATCATTCCCGTATCCACCATGCTCTTGTACTTGACAAGGGCCAGGTCGGGCTCGATCCCCGTCGTATCACAATCCATCATGAAGCTGATGGTTCCTGTGGGAGCCAGAACGGTAGTCTGGGAGTTCCGGTACCCAAACTGCTCTCCGAGTGTCACGGCATGGTCCCACACCTCCACAGCGGCTTCCCGTATGTAGGTCTCGGCGTGGTCGGAACGAATCTGATTTGCAGCATCCCGATGCATTCTCATGACTTCCAGCATGGGAGTTCGGTTTTCTTCATAGCGGGAAAAAGGTCCCGCAGCCTGCGCAATGCGGGCCGACTGGAGGTAGGCTTCTCCAGTCATGATGGCGGTAATCGCGGCGGCGTGCGCTCTACCGCGATCACTGTCATACGGGTGGCCCATGGCCATCAGGAGGGCACCCAGGTTGGTATACCCGAGGCCCAGCGGGCGGAAGTCGCTGGAATTTTTCTGAATTTCTTCGCGTGGATAGGAAGCGTTGTCCACGATGATTTCCTGGGCTGTAATAAAAATGTCACAGGTATGTTTGAAGGCTTCGATGTTGAAACGGCCGGAGTCGGGATCGTAATACTTCATGAGGTTGATCGAGGCAAGGTTGCAGGCCGTATCGTTCAGGAACATGAACTCACTGCAGGGATTGGAGGCATAAATGCGATCGGTGGTCTTACAGGTATGCCAGGTGTTTACGGTGTCATCGAACTGCAGACCGGGATCTCCACAGAACCAAGTCCCATAAGAAATTCTATGGAGAACTTCCTTTGCCTTATATTGATCAACCACATCACCTGAAGTAATCGCCCGGGTTTCCCAAATTTCTCCGGCTTTCACCGCTTTCATGAATCCGTCACTGACCCGGACAGAGTGATTGGCGTTCTGGAAAAACACCGAGCGATAGGCGTCGCCGCCAAAAGAGGGATCGTATCCTTCACGGATCAGGGCGTGTGCCTTTTCTTCCTCATCGATCTTCGAATTGATGAACTCCATGATATCGGGGTGGCTCACATCCAGAATCACCATCTTGGCGGCGCGGCGGGTCTTTCCTCCCGATTTGATGACGCCTGCAAAGGCATCGAATCCCCGCATGAACGATACAGGACCCGATGCTGTGCCGCCGGTGGAAAGGCGTTCTTTGGAAGACCGCAGAGGCGAAAGGTTCGTTCCCGTACCGGAACCGTATTTAAAGAGCATGCCTTCGATTTTGGCCAGGTTGAGGATCGAATCCATGGAATCCTTGATCGAATTGATAAAACAGGCACTGCATTGCGGTTTCGGTTCAACGCCGCAATTAAACCAGACCGGACTGTTAAAGGAACCGTACTGATAGATCAGGAGGTGGGTCAGCTCATCCCTGAAATTATCTCGATCCTGTTCGGTTTCGAAATAGCTGTCCTTCCAGCCCCAGTCTGTAATCGTATTGGCGACCCTGCCCACCAGCTGTTTCATGGAGTATTCCCGATGATCGTCACCCATGCCGCCATGGAAGTATTTCGACGCCGTGATGTTGACCGCTGTCTGAGACCAGAAATTCGGGGCCTCCACGTCCGTCTGCTGAAAAATAACCTTCCCATCGGCGTTCTTGATTTCGGCGGTAAAGGGCTTCCATTCTATCGAATCAAAGACGGGCGATTCCGCCTTAGTGAAATAGCGTCTTATTTTCAATTTCCTGAAATCCGCCTCAATCTGCTTGGCATTCTGCATTCGATCCTCCTCCTTGATCTCCATGTTCCTCGTTGCGGAGGCATTATGGACCTAAGTGGGGGTGCTTGTCAAGGGGGATTCCACAAGATATTTGAGCGTCAATTTTTCAACGCCCAAGATATTGTGGATAAGGGCGCTCTTAATCCTTGAGAAACTTGATGATATCGGAAATCTGTTCGCGGAGGTCTTCCAGCTTGACCAGAAGGGTGTCCATTTTATCCTGCAGATCCGAGTTTGAAGCCGATCCCTTCGAAATGGAGGTCTCCTCTACGGATGCATCTGCGACAACCTCCACATCCATGGGCACATCTTCCTCGGTAACGATCTGATCGGGGGTAAGCTCCAGGATTTCTTCCTGGGGCGTCACCATGACTGTGGATCGCTGCCGTTCTTCAATGAGTGCCGTCAGATCGACCTCTTCTACCGAATCGTATTCCGTTTCGCCTCCGATGTCGATGGGAACATCCTCTGATCCCGGAGACGTATCCTCCAGGGAGGAAGAAGACGAGGGAAGCTCGATTTCCATCGGTGCTTCCTCTTCCACGACAGCTTCGGGCTCGGGAGCCGCTTCTTCCGCTTCCGGCGCTTCCGCTTCCTTTTTCTCTTCCTTTACCGGTTTTGCCCTGGGAGACAATTTTGCCCAATCGGGTTTCCCGGCCAGCTTCTGCAGGAGAAGCTGCACGACTGCGTGAAAGGTGGCCTTCACACCGGTGCCATTGACCGCCACAGCTTCCTGCGAGGGAAACTCTCCAAAATTCAGCTTTTCGGTCAATTCATCCACAGGAAGAACCCCGGGGATGTCACGCTTGTTGTACTGAATCACAATCGGCAGAGAATCGAAATCGAGACCGTTCTCATGGAGGTTGGTTTTCAGGTTATCAAAACTTTCCCGGTTCGCATCCAGCATTTCCGGCTGGCTGTCCGCCACAAAGACGACGGCATCCGCACCCTTAAGGACCAGGCGCCGGGTTTCATCGTAAAAGACCTGACCGGGAACGGTGTAAAGCTGGATCCTGACATGCATCCCCTTGATCTTTCCGACTTCGACTGGAAGAAGATCGAAAAAGAGGGTACGATCCTGCTTTGTCGCAAGGGAGAGCATCTTTCCCTTTTTGTCGGAAGGCAACATTTCATGGAGCTGAATCAGATTGGTGGTCTTCCCGCAGAGGCCGGGACCGTAATAGACCACTTTGGCTGTCATTTCGCGTGCTGCATGGTTAATGAGGATCATCCTCTCTCCTGGCGGAAGCGTGTGGGAATCGAACCCACCCTCCGACGCACGAGCGCCGGAACAACGGTTTTGAAGACCGCGGGAGCCACCAGACCCCGGTCGCTTCCGGTTGCATTGTACCAGATAATGTGATATTGTTGCACACCGTTGGGGCTGTAGCTCAGTTGGGAGAGCACTTGAATGGCATTCAAGGGGTCAGGGGTTCGACTCCCCTCAGCTCCACTGAACTACCTCAACTCAATAACTTCTGTCCTATCGCTCCCATGTTTGGGAGCTTTCATTTTGGGGTCGTCGCGCCTTCAGGGATTCACTCACGCGGGAATAATCGGTTCGACTCCCCTCAGCTCCACCAATCTTCGGATTTGGTACCTTCGACGAGTATGTCGAAGGGTTTAAGGTGTCAAACTACTATCATCTCCTGTCAAATCTTCACATTGTAAGTTTTCTAT
>DAOSWS010000035.1 GCA_035593605.1 Thermoanaerobaculia bacterium
TTTTACTCCTGCTAGTGTTGTACCGTCAATAAATAGGTATTGTGTCCCCAGAATTCAGGCGTTTCGTACCGCCGGGTTCAGAGTGCTGGAAGTAGAGGTAGGTTCGCCCCTTGATGATCTTCCGCACAAAGGTGCCGGGGACACTGCCCAATGATCTCCCGGCTTCCAGGGCTGTCAGCTGATCCATCAGTTCTGCATAAAGCGTGCGGGTTTCCAGGGGTAATCTTTCCATTCGGTCTCCAGTTATACGCAGAGTATCACATTTCTGCGTATAACTCAAGAAGGAGGATTGAATAGAAAAAAATTTCGTCAATTCAAAAGTGCATCCAATGCCCCAAAGAATGGACTGTAGCTGGATTTAACCAATCCGTATTTCTTCAATCTTATTAGCTGATTCAACATTCAACTTCCGACCCCGATTTCACCCTCATTTTTATTAGAATTAAAGATATAAGTTCTGCCCCCCCCCTGTCTCCATAAGATTAATAACGGACTTTTTCAGTGGATCCTCCGTATTGTAAGTAATGGCTTGTCGAAGGGGCGGGAGTGGGTTCTATCGTATTCTTTCAACTCATAAAAGGCTAGGCATCCATCATTGTCATAGAGAGGAATAGTTAGTAGCAGAAATTGATCGGTTGGAGGGAAATAGACCATTTGGCTGAATCTGACCCATGAATATTCCTGATACAGATCACCTATTACAGTAGGTACCATCTTCCATTTATGGTCCTTGTAAACGTAGGTGTTACCATGAATAAGTGAAAGTACCACGCCTTCTAGATGTGGATTGTACGCCATACCCCATTCTTCGAGTATTTCATTTAACCCTTCATACTCCTCAAGGTTTACGCCGTCATATTCAAAGGTTCTATAGCCTCTGTCTCTAATAATTACCTGTTTACTAAACTCATCATAAGCAACAAGAGCTTCCGCATCAAAATAATTGTTTAGCTGAGTTTCATGTAATTGCTGTCCATCCCATTCTAATATTAATCTTAGTGAGCCGTTTGCCATTACAGCTCGCTTTCTAAAGGCATCATACGTCGTGGAAAATGTTGGTGTGAAACTCAAAAAGCAATCCCAACAGCTGTTCTCATCCTTTCTGCAGAGTGTCCCACAATTCCTGTATCCATCACCACATCCTTGCCAGCGGACATCCATTAAAACTTTACTCACTTCATCATAAAACATTTGATTAGCACCAAAGTCTTTATTAGGGTGACCACTGGCATCATGTGTGCATTCGTATGACCATGTATAACCATCCCAGAGCCATGTGTCACTCATATCTTCACTTTCATTCCAGTAGGTCAATACAAGCTTCTCAATATCTGGATCATAGGTAAGATGGAAGCCGAATAGATTCATATCCGCGTTTTCACAGATAGGCGGGCTTTCTCCAGTCTCCACCTTCTCCCACTTCCACCCTGCATGGAGCATGGAGGATAGGAATAGCAGGATGACAACTAGAACCCTCTTCATCGACTCTCCTTATGTGGAGTTACGCCCTTACCCTGCTATTAAGTATACAACTGCTCGGGGATCGTGTCGAGAGAAGATGGGATATAAACGGGATATTCACAGATTAGTCATGCCGAAGTGTGCTTTTCTGAAATCCTTCCTTAGATAAGATTATGTTCTCTTCTGAGATAAAGTAATCCACTGTGTTCTCATCGCCTAAAAGCTTCTTGATTTTCCGTAGGTTACTTTCATGTGCAGCATTTAGTATATGGATTTCGCATGTATGCTCGTAATGATTAGCGAACAACTCGTCAATACGCTGGTAATTCTCCGTTGCTTTTTCTTTACCATCCGAAAACCCAAGGGTCAGAACTTATATCTTTAATAATATCAAGGATCAGTACGATATGCCGCGCAATTCCCCGTGTGTCCCCGGGAAAATAACCTGTTACTTCACTTCCCCACCGGGCGGTTGTGGACATTGACTCTCCTGATTTACCTTTAGCTCCGACCACTTATCGAAAATGTCCGATTAATGACCATCAATGATTAGCGTATCACGTTATCGAGTGTCCGGGTCTGGATAACATGTCCATCATCTTATGGAGATGGTTTTTATAGCCGTTAAGGTTGGCAGGTCAGATGGTTTCTACGGCGTCGGCGGGGATGAATCCGGTCAGGCCGTTGGGGAGGGTCACCCGCCTCCACTCCCCCACACTTTCCCACAGACGGACCCTGGTTCCCTCATGGGCCACAAAGAGCTCGGTGCCGTCATCCTGCGGCGCGCTCCTCGCGGTGACCGCGGGAGAGAGGATCACACCCTCCTCCACCAGGTGAGTCTTGTAGAGTCTGTACCCCAGCGCGGGACCGACGAGGAGAAGAATTGCCACCAGGACGGAAGCGACAAAGGTGACCAGGGTACGGAAGGACTTTTCCCTCCTGAGGAGGGCGGCCGTCCAGAGGAAGTTCAGGATCAGCACCAGGACCAAAAAGATCCACGATAGGGTCCGGACCGACGCATGGGCGTCCAGGAAGTGCAGAAAACGGGCGTAGGGTCCGCCTCCCGTCGTGTCAAACCGGTCCTTAAGGCGAAGTCTTACAAATTCCAGGTTTTCCCGGGTCTGGCGGTCCAGGGGATCGAGTCGGAGCGCCCGCTCATAGGAAAGAACGGCTCTTCCTGGCTGATTGTCCCGAAAATAGGCGTTCCCGAGGTTGTAGTAGACCCGCGGATCTTCCACGCCTTCGGAAAGGACTCCAGTCCAGGCATCGATCGCTCCCTTGAAATCCCCTGACTTGAACGATTCGACTCCCTGGTTGAAGAGTTCTGTCGGGCCGGCCAGGAGAGACAGGGTCGAGAAGAGGAGGGCGGCTATCATTACGGGGCGTTTCAAAGGACTTTCTCCATTTTCCGGATCAGGGCACGGGCGGTTTTCAGGATTTGCTCCAACTCACCTGATTGCACATCTCCCGGGGCATAGAGGGCGGAATCACATCGTTCCAGGGTCCGGGTGATTTGCTGAATGTCTTCCGTTTCCAGACCCCTTTCCTGGAGAATATTTCTGACCTCTCCGATCGTGAGTCCTTCCTCGGACCTGTTCAGCCGATCGGCCAGATACCCGGTCATACTGCTCCGGACCCTCTTGAAAAAGACCCTGGGATCGGATCCGGCCATACCGGATGCCTCCTTCAGCCGCTTCATGGCCTGCTTCCCGGCTCCGCGCATTCGAATCAGGTGGAGGGACTGTCCCCGTTTCTCCCGGAGACGGAGAAACCCGAATAGAAGAAGGTTGGCGATAAAGGGAAACAGGACCAGAATGACATAGAGCTTCGAGGCGTAAAAGGGACGGGTCCGGGTTTTGAGGGAATCGCTGGCAGTGACGATGAAGTGAATGTCCCGGCCGAGGCTTTTCACTTCTTCTCCTCCCGCGGGGACAAAGGGTACCGTCGATTCCACCTTCCCTTCCTGGACGGTCAGGGTCAGGGCACGGGTCGCGGCTTCCTGATAGGTTCCGGGGCCGGCTGGATTAAAGTAGGCAAAGGAGAAGGATGGAATGGTAAGGGTTCCCTTCGAGCGGGGGACAATCACCCATTCCCAGCTCCGGCTTCCCTTCAGCCCGGCTTCGGAAACCTTGATCGATTCCGTCGCCTTCGGGTCATAGACCGAACAATCGGGCAGGGTCGGGAAATCGGGTGTACTCAGGGTGCGAAGATTCCCCTGTCCCGATACGGTCAGCGTCAAAGCCACCGCGTCTCCCGCGGGAACGGTATCCTTGTCCAGTTTGGCCTGGATGGAGAAGGTGCCCACGGCTCCGCTGAAATTCTTCGGCTTTCCCGCCGCGGGAAAGGGCTTAATCTTCAATGTAACGGGCTCGGTCTTTCGCACGATCTCCTCGGGCCGCCCAAACCCGAAAAAGTCACTCGCCGTCACCGCACTGACTCGAAAAGCTACGGGATCAAGGGTGATATCGCCAGCTGTCGTAGGAAAGATAACATCCTGCTTGATCGTATAGGCCACATAGGCCTTGCCGCCCTCGTTCACGTTCCTTCCCTGAGGAGAATCGGGAAGATCGATCGACTCCGACCAGAATCCCTTGTAGGATGGGGGCGTTTCGATAGAGATTCCCTGGACCCTGACCTGGGTCAGAAGTTCGTACGTCAGGACAACCGCTTCACCCACGACAAGATCACGCTTATTTGAGGTTACCCTTACAAGGACATCGCCTTCCTGATCCGAGGCACGACCTCTTCCAGACTGCCCGGGCCCGAAAGATCCGAAGGGAGATTGTCTCTGCGGCCGCTGGGCAACGGACCCTTTCACGACCTCCAGAAGGAGAGGCTGGGTCTTATACATCTCCTTCCCCACCTGCACCGTGAGGGACGGGATCGTAACCGATCCTTCCTGGAGGGGATTGAACCGCCATGTGTAGGTTATCGATTTGGACACCTGGAAATTCACCATCGAGATATTCTGGGAGGTAAAGGGCCCTCCATAGAGCTTCAACCCGGGAATATCGGGCAGAACGGGAGTCTGGACATCCCCGGCGGCTCCCTGAACGGAGACGGAAAGATCCACAAGATCTTCGGTTCCCGCCTTATTCGAAGAGAGGGATGCCGAGACCGTCACCCCTTCCGCCGTAACGAGGGATGCGCAGAAGAGGATCACCGGAAGGATGAAACGGTATTTCACCAGTCGCGGCCTCCCCTTCCGACCCTGGAAGGCCGTTTCATCTGCTGTTCCTTCTGCTCCTCGGTCTCTTTCCTTCGAAGGGCATCCAGGATCTTTTCGGCCTCTTCCTTGCTGATCTCTTTATCTTCCTGGGCCTCAGCCTGCTGATCCTTTGGCTCTTCCTGTTTCTTGTCGTTCGCGGATGCGCCCTTCTGCTCCTCAGACTGATTTTCCTTTTTCTCACCCTGCTCTTGCTGTTTCTGCTGGTCCTGATTCTGGCCATTCTGCTGCTGTTGTTGTTGCTGTTGCTGTTGCTCTTGCTGCTGCATCTGGGACTGTTCTTTAAGCTTCTTCCTGGCCAGCTCCAGGTTCACCTTGGCATCCATATCCTCGGGACTGAGGTCCAGGGCCCTGGAGTAGTGCTCGATCGCCTTCATGTAATCTTCCTTCTGAAAGGAGCAGTTCCCCATGTTGAAATAGGCCGCCTGCGCGATGTTCACATCTTTCGCCATGGAAGCTTTTTCGAAGGACTCCATAGCTTTATCGTACTCTTTCTGTGCGTACAGGACATCCCCGATGTTGAATGCGATGACCGGGTTGGCGGGCGAGAGGGATTCCGCCCGTGTATAGGCCTGCATGGCTTCCTCCAGCTTTCCGGCGGAGAAGGCCCGGTTCCCTTCCCGGATCGCCTGCTCGGGAGTCGCACCCAGAAGGAAGGATGATCCCAGCAGGATCAAAATAGAGAGGAAGGGCACGGAAAGGGTGGATCCTATTTTGAGACCGCTCATGTCGTCTTCTCCTTCAGGGGAAGCGTACAGAACGAGGCGAAGAGAAAGAGGAGAAAAGCGGGAAGGAGAAAGAACTGATATCGATCTTCAAAACGCATGACCTGCTGGGAGCCAAGGTCCTTCTTTTCCATCTTCTGTATCTCCGCGTAGACCCGTTTCAGCTCCATCTCCCCGGTGACCGAGCGATAGTATTTTCCCCCGGTCTCAAGGGCGATTTTCTGCAGGGTTGATTCGTCAAGACGGGACGTGACCACTTTTCCTTCATCATCTTTTTTATACCCGGTTACGTTACCTCGATTGTCATGGATCGGGATTACGCTCCCCTGCTGTGATCCGATCCCGATCGCATAGATGACAATTCCCTGTTCCGCGGCCTTTTTGGCCTGCTCCAGGGCCTGTCCTCCATGATCCTCTCCGTCCGTGAAGAGGATGAGAGCCTTATGCTTCCGTTCTCGCTCCGAGAATGCAGATCGAGTCACCTCGATGGCTCGACCGATATCCGTCCCCGGCGTGGGAATCAGGGATGTGTCCAGAATATCCAGAAAAACCCTTGCAGCCCCGTAGTCGAGCGTCAGCGGACACTGGATAAATGCATCCCCGGCAAAGGCAATCAGCCCGACCCGGTCTCCGGACAGGCTGTCCAGAAACTCTCCAATCTGTAGCTTTGCACGGATCATACGGCTCGGCTTGATGTCGTCCGCATCCATACTTCGCGATGTATCCACAGCCAGGATAATATCGACACCTTTTCGGTGGACCGTCTCCAGGGAGGTCCCCATCTGCGGTCCGAGAAGGGCGAGGACGCTGAAGGTCACCGCGGCCGTCAGAGAAACCCCGTGCGCCAACCGGAGGCCGGGATGGTCTCCCGGCATGAGATCATGCAGGATCGCAGGGGATCCGAGCTGTTCCATGACGGCGCGTCGACGTTGCTCCTTGAGAATCAGTAGCACGATGACCAGGGGAATAATAAGAAGGGTCAGGGCCCATGAGCCGTGGGCAAAGCGGATCTGTCCCGCGGCCTGGAGAATCATGACCGTGATCCCCGCCGCCAGAGTGAAGAAGGAGAGAAGGCCGGAAACAACATAGGGCCACATCACGGCAGGCTCCGGAACACGGTCAGATCCAGCAGGACCGTCAGAAAAAGCATGGCCAGTCCCGCAATCAGAAAGGGAAGGTACATGTCATTCCACGTTGTGTAATGTTTCGTCTTCACCGTACTCTTTTCCAGCGAGCCGATGGTCTGATAGATTTCCTTCAGTGTTTCAGGATCAGTGGCACGGAAATACCTGCCGCCGGTCTGTTCCGCGATCCGGGTCAGGATGTCCTCATCGATATCCACACGCACCTGGACATACCGCCGCCCGAAGATCGGATCATCCACCGGCATCATGGCCATGCCCCGGATCCCGACAGCGATCGTATAAATTTTGATTCCAAAGGTCTTCGCAATACCGGCTGCGGTCAGGGGGTCAACTTCGCCCTTGTTGTTGTTCCCATCCGTAAGAAGAACGATCACACGGCTCTTGGCATCCGAACTTTTCAGCCGATCCACGGCCACCGCAATGGCATTTCCAATGGCGGTCCCATCCTCAATCATGCCCGTAGTGATCTTTTCCAGGAAGGTCAGGAGGATTCCATGGTCCAGGGTCAGGGGACACTGGGTGAAAGCCTGGCCCGCAAAGACCACCAGTCCCAGCCGATCGTTAGGTCTCGACCGGACAAAGTCCGAAACGACCTCTTTGGCGACATAAAGGCGGTTGTGGGGCTTAAAATCCTCTGACTGCATACTTCCGGAGCAGTCCAGGGTCAGCACGATATCTACGCCCTTCGTTAAATATTCCGTATAGGAATGGCCTGACTGAGGACGGGCCAGGGCGATCACGATCAGGATCATGGACAGGATCCACCCTCCGTGAAGAATAGGATAGAGGGAGCTCCGTGTCGAAGAGGGAAACCGGGAGAAAAAGGATGCTGTCGAAGTCAGGTAGGCGGAGCTCCGTCTTCTGCGAAGATAGAAATAGGCTGCCGGCAGGAGTAGCAGGAGGAAGAAGAGAGGGTTATGGAAGTGGATCATCCTGGGCCTCCTTCGCTCCGGTCTCTTCCACAAATCCCCTCACAAGCTTCAGGTCTTCCTCTCCCCGCTCCGCGGGGGGTACATGCTTGGCAAATTTGACAAGGTCGCTGAAGGAGAGATAGTCCTTCAGCTTCAACCGTACACTTCGTTCCACGGGAAGGTTCCGCAGAATATCCTGCATCTCCCAGGTGGTCCGTTCAAGGGCATCCACATCAAACCGTCCTTCAAGGTACCCCTTGAGAATGTCGGTCAGCTCGACATAGTGCCGTTTGTGTTCCCCGTGGATGCAATATTCGTGACGTTCAAGTTCCTGTAAGGCTTTCAGCGCCTTCACGTCGGCGGGCAGAGAGGGTTCCTCTGCCCCGGGAACTCCCGATTTTCTCCTCCGGCGATACCAGAAATAAAGGAGAAAGGCTAGGATGGCAGTTCCAGCTGCCGCCGGGATCAGCCAGCGGAGAATTCCCTTCCCGGGAGGAGAAATGGGAGGACGGATGTCCCGGAGCTCCTCCTCTTCTCCCGAAAGAACCGAAGTGACGGTCAGGGGAATGGCCGGGACGGCAAGGGTGACATCTCTGTCTCCCTGCTTTACCTGCAGCTGCCATGGGCTGGTGAAGAAGGTCCCGGTGGAGTAGGTGGACACGACAAAGGTCTGCGTGAGGCTCCGCGTATCTCCCTCCACAACCCAGGATCCCAGATCATAGTCCTTGATCTCAAATGCGGACAGGATTTGTCCCCCGGGAAGGTCCGGTGTTTCCGCCTCTGCCGGGATTGTCACAGAAAGAGAGAAGGTGACGCGATCGCCGACGGTGATAGACCCATGGTCGAAGGATGCTTCCACTCCCGCACCCGCGAAGAGGGAGAGGGAAGCAAGAAGCAGGAAAGCCAGAATCAACCTACTCAGCCGCATGGATCTCCACGCTGGATGCTTTATAGAGGCGTCCGAGAAGCGCGTTCACGGCCTGGGACTGTTTGGTGAACCGAACCGCATTGGCACACGCTTCCCGAACTTCTTCAAAGGGAGCCACGGCTCCGCTCTCGGAATCGGTAAACTGCTTCTTATGTTCTTCATAGTACCGCCGCACTTCCACTTCATCGACAGAAATCTTTCCCTTCAGCTCGCGTTCGAGATAGGCATTGGTCAGAACTTCATCCTTCAGACGAGAAAACCTTTCCTGAACGGAGGGGTCGGAATCGAGGCCCGCCCGTTTGGCCGCATCCACCAGGACGAGGGAAGCCACATAGTTATCCACGAACCGTGCAAATCCATCTTTTCCGGAAAAGGCCGATTTCCGTTCCGGAGGCAGCCGGTCCAGAGCCGCCCGAACTTCGGATTCTCCAACTTCCCGCTTTCCGATGGTGGCGACGATTCGTTCTCCATCCCCGGGTGAAGGGCGATCTTCCGCTTTCAGATCAGTGCTTTCCTTCAGGACACGGGATGCCGCCATCGAGCGTCCCGACCGTTCCAGCGCTGCGACCTTCTGCTTCTGTATCTGAGAACGGAGAGATTCATCCTGAACCCAGCGATCGGCCATCAGATAGTGGGTATAGGCAGATTCGGGATCATCCAGATCATTAAACTCCAGCTCCGCCAGCATAAAGGCGGTCTTTCCTCTCTGGTCCGATGAAAGACCCGGGGCAAAGAGAGTCTGCTCGTACAGACGGGCGGCCTGCGGCAGGAGGCCTTCCTGTTTCAGCTGGCCGGCCAGTTCCAGCAGGGATTCCGCCGGAAGGGCGTCACCGGCCTGACCCGCCCGGTTCTGACATCCCGTCAGAATGAAAATTCCCAGAACGGCAATTCCTATGGAAAGAAGGTATCTGGTTCCCATTGATCACTCCTAAACCCGGATTCCCCTGGCCCGCGCCGCAAAGAAAAGGGTCAGGGGCTTTTCATAGGGTTGATCCGCCCTCAGTTCCAGCAGGTCCACATCGGCCCGGGTCATGGAAGACCGGGTAGCCGTATCGATCGCATTCAGATGCGTAAGGTACCGCTGTCGTGTAGCCGGGTCCGATGTATCGACAAGGATCTCCGATCCGGTTTCAAGGTCCCGCATACGGACGAGGCCCACAGAGGGGGGATCTTGCTCGAGCCCGTCGCGGATCGACACAGCCACGATATCGTGCTTTCGGTTGAGAACGGTCAGGGTGCGTTCGTATCCCGAAGTAAAAAAGTCAGAGAGCAAGAAGACCACGCTTCGCTTTGTCGTAATCTTTCCCAGGAACGATAGGGCCCCCTGGAGGTTTGAACTTCTTCCACGGGGCTGGACCATCAGGACTTCGCGGATCAGCCGAAGAACATGTTCTCTACCCTTCTTCGGCGGGATATAGGTCTCGACCTCGTCCGAGAAGATAATCAGCCCCACCTTATCCTGGTTGGAAATGGCGGAGAAGGCCAGGAGAGCCGAAACTTCAGCTGCCATGTCTTTTTTCCGCTGACCGAAGGAGCCGTAGAGCCCGGAAGCACTGGCATCAAAGAGAATGTGGACGGTCAGTTCCCGTTCCTCTACAAACTGTTTTACAAAGGGAGATCCCATACGGGCCGTGACATTCCAGTCGATGGCCCGGACGTCATCCCCCCTCTGGTACTCACGGACTTCGGAAAATTCCATTCCCCGGCCCTTGAACATGCTGTGATACTCTCCTGCGAGAGAATCGTTGACCAACCGTCGGGTCCGGATTTCAATGCGCCTGATGCGCTTGAGGATTTCCGAGGTTGAAGTTGTCACGGCACCTCCACCGTGTCGAATATCTGTCGGATAATATCTTCCGTGGTCACACTTTCCGCTTCCGCTTCATAGCTCAGTAGAATTCGATGCCGGAGGACGTCGGCTCCCATCACTTTGATGTCTTCGGGAGTCACATAAGCCCGATGTTTCAGAAAGGCATACGCCTGAGCTGATTTGATCAGATAGATGGAGGCCCGGGGGGACGCTCCGTAGCGGATAAGGTCACGAACATCAAGCCCAAATTCTTCAGGTCTTCTCGTGCATTGGACGAGCTGAACCACGTAGTTTTTAACCCGGTCGTCCACGTAGATCTGGTGAACCACATCCCGGGCCTTCAGAAGGTCTTCCGGTTCCACCTGGGGAACGGGTTCGTAAGGTTCGCCAAGGGCCATTCGATTCAGGATTTCCAGCTCTTCATCCGCCGAAGGATAGGTTATCGAGAGCTTCAGCATGAATCGGTCCACCTGGGCCTCCGGAAGAGGATAGGTCCCTTCCTGCTCGATGGGGTTCTGGGTTGCCAGAACAAGAAAGGGCTTCGGGAGAGGATAGGTTTTGTCTCCCAGAGTCACCTGGCGCTCCTGCATGGCTTCCAGAAGGGCGCTCTGAACCTTTGCGGGGGCGCGATTGATTTCATCCGCCAGGATAAGATTGGCAAAAATGGGACCCTGACGCGGAACAAAGGTCTGTGTTTGAGGCTGGTAAATCATTGTGCCCACAATATCGGCGGGAAGAAAATCGGGTGTGAATTGAATTCTGTGAAAGGCAGCCTGAATCGTCCTTGCAAGGGAGGAAACCGAAAGGGTTTTGGCTAGTCCCGGCACACCTTCCAGGAGCACATGACCATCGGCGAGCAAACCGACAAGGAGGCGCTCCAGCAGCGCGGTCTGCCCCACAATGACCTTTCCGACTTCCTGGAAGATTCTGTCCGTGGCAAGTACATGGCGTTCTACCTGTTCCTGAATTCTGGAAATATCCTTGTCCGTCAAGATGCTTTCCTCCTTTTTCGAATGATGTAATAGATGCCGGCTCCAAAAACCAGGATAATGAAGAGGTCTGCAAGGGTCCACAAAAATCCTCTCCGCAAGATGAAGATCGGAGGCAGGATCCGGATTCGGGGCATGTCCAGGGATTTCTCAGCCGGCTTCGCTTCCGGTTCCGAGGGAACCGAATCGTAGTATTGAACAATGAAAGGATCAGGGGTGATCTCACCGGGAGAGAGGGCCTTAACCTCAAAGGTGTAGACCCAGCGTATCCGGGTATCATCCTCTGAAACCGCCACCGTTACACCGCCGGGAACAAAGGTCAGGTGCTCACTGTCCTTTGGAGCGGTCACACCGACGATGATAGCGGAGTCATCGGCCGGAACCATGAGTCGTACTTCTGCCTTCCCGACTCTGTCCTGACGTAAGCTTTCAGGGAGGTGGACCGAATACTCAAAAGCCGATGCGGTACGAGGCATCAGAATCCCGGCGAAGATCATCAGGATAAAAAATACTTTAGCATTCATAAGGTCAGCGTTTGTATACGAACGAAATGAATAAAATGTTGAGTCGCACTCAGGGTGCGTCAGTCAGCTTCCTCAACGCTTCCTGTGCATACGCCTTCACCCTCGGGTCTGGATGATTTGTTAACTCTGAGATCCTTTCCCTGTAGGTCTTCATTTTCAATTCCCCCGCCGTCCATACCGCTGCCCCAAGGATTGTAGGATCTTCAGACTGAAAGAAAGAATCGATCTGCTTATCAAACCCTGATTTTTGCATGATTCCGATGTACCAGCAGGCATAGGAAATTACATCAGGCCGCTTTGTAGCCAGCATACGGGTGAGGCACGCGCTCTTGAGGCTGTCGCTCCTGTTCTCGATTAACACCTGGAAGGCAGCCATGATTACCGGGTCGGAAAAGTCAGGATTGCACGCAATCGCTCCAACGGCCTGATCAATATCCGGATTTTTAAAATAGGAAGACGCCTGGACAAGTTCGGGTGTAATATTCCTGTCAACTTTTAACCTTTCCACAATCTTAGGGAGCAGGCTGGTTTCCAGCCCGAGATCTTTGACCCGGTCCGCAGTCCATTTAGATGTTCGGGGACTTCCAAAGAGTTTAAGCACCTGGTCTGTCAGTCCCTGTGAAGATGTCAGGACCGCGTCGATGGCGGCAATCCGGACGTAGTGATAGGTTTCGCGGATGGCAAGGTCGGTCAGAGCGTTTCGAGCGGCTTCACCGGCAAAGTGAGAGAGAGTCTGCGCAGCCTGACCCCGGACCTCGTCACGACGATCTGCAAGAAGTTCCAGGACACGATCCTGAAAGAGATCGGGGTGGTTCAGTACAGCCACGATTTGCATGGCCATGATGACCATGTCCATACTCTGGGAATTCAGAGCCTGATCCAGACCGGTCCTATCGCCTTTCCCCACATCAAAGAGACCTCCCATGGCGATGAGCCTCAAGGCTGGATCCGTTCCTGAGGTAAGAAACTCCTCATAAAAGGGTGCCAGCTCCGGATCGTGGTAGGAGATCAGGCTGAGAAGAGCAGAACGGGCGACACCGGACCGTTCATCATGAAGAAAAGCAATCAGGCGGTCTTCTCCCTCCTTGCCAAGCTGTCCTCCCAACAAAACGCAGGCTAGAGATACTACTTTAGGATTCTCATGCTCCAGGAAAGGGAGAACATCACGCTCATATCCGGATATCCCGCGTGTTTTGATCTCCTGCAGGGCTTTCCAGTTCATCTGAATGTCGGAAGAAAGCAGACCCTGGCGAATGGGATCGTCCTGGGCATAAAGTAAAGAAGTCACAAGGAGTAAGAGGAGCATCCATCTCTTCATCGAATCCCTCCATCATTAACTGAATTGATAACTTGTCTGAATCCCTTCCCGTCTGTGATCCTCCCCCTTCATGGGGACAATCCGGCACATCTCCTGGAGGCGGCTGACCATGGGAGCCCCAACACGTCGGGAAAGGCTTGGATCGAGGTCATAGGTCGTGGTTATCAGAATGTGACGCCGGGCCAGATACCTCTGATTAATGACATGGTAGACCATATCCAGAGACCAGGCGTTTCCATGGCTGGAAGCAAAGTCATCCAGGAGAAGGAGAGGAACGTCGATCAGGGGTTTGATCGTACTGTCCATATCTCGATCACTGTCGTACCCGATGGTTCGTTGAAACTGGAAGAGGAGATCATTAAAATCGACAAAGAGGCATTGGACATTCCGGGTTTGGGCGATTTCCTGCAACACAGCGACAGCAAGATGGGATTTCCCTATTCCGCAGGGCCCGGAAAAGATGAGCCCATAGTCTACAGCAGGAAAGGTCTTCACATAGGATTCTGCAATCTTTTTTGCTTCCCGCAGGGATTTATTCTCCAGGACATTAAAATTCTTCATATGCCATGCTCTGGCCCGGTCGGGAAGCTCCAGTGCAATAACCGGAGCCGAAAGAACCGACTGGCAGGAACACCGTGTGGCCTGGGAAATACCCTGGACGTTTTCGATCACCCAGCCCCTCCCCCCGCAGATGGAACAGGCACCCGACTTCAATTTAAATACCCCAGCAATTTTCTGGCTCTCTGCTTGGAACGGATCTTCCGTAAAGCCCTCTGTTCAAGCTGTCGGACCCTTTCTCTGCTCATCCCCATCATCTCAGCAATTTCCCTGAGGGTCAGGGGATTGTCATTTACAAAGCCAAAACGGAGTTCGATTACCTGGCGCTCACGTGGCTGAAGCTCCTCCAGGAGATGGCGCACTTCAAGCTCAAATGCCTCCTCGAGGAGATAGTATTCCGGTGAGGGTTCATTCTTCTGGGGAAGGGCTTCATAGAGTTCGATTGGATCATCGCTCTTGAGAGGTGCATTGAGAGAAACAAATTCCCCGCTGACCTGCTGGAGAATTTTGGCCTCGGCCACCGGGATATCCATTTCTTCAGCCACTTCCTCCAGTGTCGGAGATCGTTTGAGCTTCCGTTTAAGCCCGTGGATTACTTTGCTCATCTGATAGAGCTGCTGGACTCTCCTCTGTGGCATGGTAAGACCGGATGCCTGGGAAATTGCATGGAGAATGGCCTGACGGATCCACCAGATTGCATAAGTGATAAAACGATTCTCCATGGTTGGATCATATCGTTCCGCAGCCTGAATCAGACCGATATTGCCTTCATTCACAAGATCCATCAGGGAAACATTGGGATTTTTGAATTTATGCGCGTAATGGACAACAAATCGGAGATTTGATTCAACGAGCGATTTCAGAGCGGTTTTATCACCCTGTCGGATTTTATGTCCCAGCTCCTTTTCCTGCTCCGGCGTGAGCATGGGAAACCTGTTGATCTCCTTGATATAGTAATCAAGGTCCTGGGACTCATTGAAATATGCGTCAATCATGGTCCCTAGGCAGGAGCGTCCCCCGCTTGACGGGTACGATGGTGTAGGTTTGGCCACCTTGACGTTTCGTCTGGATCTCCCGAAGAGCCGCCTCCAAAACCTTTTTAAACTCCTGCTGCATCCGAATCATCTTTTCCCGCATATTTAAGATCACTTCCACACCGGCGAGGTTGACCCCCAGTTCACGGGTCAGGGTAATAATAAGCTCAATCCGCTGCAGTGTTTCTTCGTCGTAAAGCCGGGTATTCCCGTCGCTGCGTACCGGAGTGATAAGACCTTCACGCTCATAGTGACGGAGTGTCTGAGGGTGGAGATCATACTTTTCAGATACATAGGAGATATAGAATAGCTTTCCCTTAGTCACCTTGACTCCTCCTCAAACGCTTCGGTACGGTAATGGACAGGATACCATGCTCCAGTTTGGCATCCACTCGATCCGAATCGACCGGATGAGACAGGGTGATGGATCTTTTAAACGGACCGTAAAAACGTTCCAACCGCTGGAAAGCCTCGGCACTGCTTCCCTCCGGGGGCTGGCGGTTTCCCTCGACGGAAAGGGTCTTACCCTGAATATTTAACTCAACCGTGGATAAGGTGGCTCCGGGTATTTCTACGGTAAGGTAATAGTTGTGGCAGTCTTCTGAGCAATCCATGGGAGGAGACCACAACCCGGGCTGATCAAGAACCGGGAGGTGCAGCTCTTCGAGTAAACGATTCAGTTCACTTCGAATGATCAGGATCTCTTCGAGTCGGGTTCTGGCCGGTGCCACAACGCCATTATAGCCCAGCGCAGACTAATTGTCACCACTCATATCTTCATATTCGGCGTCAATCACATCACCCTGAGGTGGCGTGGATGTCGTCTCGGAACTCTGCCCCCCTCCGGTCGGACCGCCCGATTGAGAGGTAGCCTTCTGATAAATTTCCTGGGCAAGACTATGGTTTGCCCGGGTTAAATCATCAAAGGCTCGATTCAGACGATCCAGGCCGCCATCCTTCAGGGCCTGCCTTGCATCTTCCAGGGATTTTTCCAGTGCAGACGCAACTCCTGCCGACACCTTTTCACGATTTTCATTCAGAGTCTTTTCCGAGGAGTACACCAGGGTATCCAGCTTGTTCCGTGCTTCCGCGGCTTCACGATACCGACGATCTTCTTCGGCATGAGACTCCGCTGCATTGATCATTTTGTCAATCTCTTCCTGCTGAAGGCCCGAGGAACTGGTAATGGTGATCTTCTGCTCTTTTCCGGTTCCCAGATCTTTGGCAGATACATTCATAATCCCGTTGGCGTCGATATCAAAGGTAACCTCAACCTGAGGAATTCCGCGCGGTGCCGGAGGAATACCTACCAGGTGAAAACGGCCCAGAGTCCGGTTATCCCCGGCCATGGGACGCTCCCCCTGAAGAACATGGATTTCGACACTGGTCTGACTGTCCGCGGCAGTTGTGAATATTTCGCTCTTCTTCGTGGGAATCGTCGTATTTCTCGGAATAAGAACGGTCATGACCGATCCCTGTGTTTCCACCCCCAGAGAGAGAGGAGTAACATCGAGGAGAAGAACATCGGTAACTTCTCCACCGATGATGCCAGCCTGGATTGCGGCTCCGACAGCGACGACTTCATCTGGATTCACGGTTCGGTTCGGGTCCTTACCGAAGAAATCTTTCACGAGCTTTTGAACCAGCGGAATCCTTGTAGATCCTCCCACAAGAAGCACTTCATCAATCTTATCCGCACTCAATCCAGCGTCATCGAGAGCCTGCCTGCAGGGAGGAATCGTGCGCTGGACCAGAGGTTCTATCATCTGTTCAAACTTTGCGCGTGTGAGTTTCAGAGTAAGATGTTTTGGCCCTGAAGCATCGGCGGTGATAAAAGGAAGACTGATCTCTGTTTCCATGGTGGAAGACAGCTCGATCTTCGCCTTTTCCGCGGCCTCCTTCAGGCGCTGTACGGCCATGCGATCCTGGGAAAGGTCAATACCCTGATCTTTCTTGAACTCAGCGACAATCCAGTCAATCAAGATCTGATCGATATTGTCCCCACCAAGATGGGTGTCTCCATTCGTGGATTTTACTTCCACAACCCCCTCTCCCACTTCGAGAACAGAGATATCAAATGTTCCTCCCCCGAAATCAAAAACGGCAATGGTCTGATCCTTCTTCTTATCCATTCCGTAGGCCAGGGCGGCAGCCGTAGGTTCATTAACCAGACGTTCCACCTTGAGTCCGGCGATCTGGCCGGCATCTTTGGTCGCCTGACGCTGTGCGTCTCCGAAATAGGCAGGGACCGTAATGACAGCTCTTTCCACCTTTTCCCCCAGGTAATCTTCTGCTGCTCTTTTTAATTTCTGCAGGATCATTGCGGAGATTTCAGGGGGTGAAAACTGCTTGTCTCCAACCTGCACCCTGGCATCGCCGTTGGGGCCGGATTCTACGGAGTACGGCACCATTCTCCGCTCCTCTGAAACTTCATCAAATCGACGCCCCATAAAGCGCTTGATCGAAAAGACCGTATTTTCAGGGTTTGTAACAGCCTGTCGTTTGGCGGGAGCTCCGACCATTCGGTCTCCTGATTTTGCAAAACCAACGACGGATGGAGTCGTTCTTCCCCCCTCCTCATTAAGGATAACTTTGGGTTCACCGCCCTCCATCACAGCAACGACAGAGTTGGTCGTACCCAGATCGATTCCGATAATTTTCTGTGTCATATAAGACTCCTTCAAACGATGATCTTCCCATCATTAATAAACCAATTATAAGATGTTGTCAATGGATGTTGTTCAGATATCTTACATGCTTCTTGTAAGATCTATTCGAGGATGACGACTTTGGGCTGTTCCTCGATCACATCTTCATCTGTGGCCTCTCCACCGATTTCCGGGTGAGAGGTCATGAGCTCCAGACTCTTGGTACCGTCTGGCTGGTAACCATATAGATAATAGTTATTGGCCTCATGGAGATACGTATAGGCATTTCCCCAAGGATCAATCAGCATATTTGGATCGATAAGTTTGCTCTGTATGAAATTGTCAAGGTTCTTGGGATATTTCATATAGGCCACAGCGTAGATGCTCATGGCCCTTTCCAGATGAATAATTCGGCTCAGGGAAGCCGAATAGAGGCATTCATCCAACATGTCAGCGGAGCTGATCAAAGATTTCCAGCTATTCATGGGATTGAACGGCCGGAAAAAAATTCCGACGACAACCAGAAAGACGGCAAGAACAAGGGGAAGGAAAAAGGCTCTCTTTTCCTCAATTACTTCTTCTTCGGGTACTTCTTCCTCTACCTCCTCCTCGACCTCTTCCGTTGTTTCCATTTCCTGGATAATGTTTCGCGTTACAAGTTCGAAGAGAGCCTTGTAGGTTTCAAATTCGTTCAGGCGGCTTCTTTCCACAATATCAGCGACTGTCATTCGACCATCGACAAGGCTGTACACGGAATAAACCTGTGGTGGAAGCTGGATTACATCACTCTCCACAACCTTTTCCTCTTCCGGCTCATCGGAAAAATCAAAATCAAAGTTTCCTTCTTCCTCGGCGCTTGCTTCTTCAACTGGCTGAGACATCTCTACTTTTTGGAAAATAATTCTTGGAGAGGTGATCTTACGCTCGACGATGGGCCACTCGTCCATCATCTGGGCGCCTTCCATGAGGATATTTTCAGCCGTCAGGGGAATAATGGCGTCCCTGTCAAATTCGATTGTGGTTTCCTGTGAAAAATGGTATTCCCCGTCACGCCATCGAAAAACCTTGTAGATGATTTCAAGAATCTGCTGCGTGAGGGCTTCTCGAAGCTCATCCTTGGTAATGATGCCTTCCTTAATGAGCAGATAACCCAGTCTCTGAAGGGTTTCCTGCTGTAACTTCAGTGCCTCCTGCAGCCTCTCCTCAGAAACATTTCCACGCTTGATCAGCACCTTGCCCAGACGGTTTTCCAGTCCCCGTTTTTTACTGTCAGCATTAACAACCTTCCCATCGAGGAAACTGACAGTGACGGTGTCTTCTTTGCTGGAAAGGGTAAGAATTCCTGTCTTTCTCTGGAGACTGATCAATTGGAAGATATCGGACAGGCTGAAATCTCGAAGGGTACCTTCAAGTGCCATCAGACTCCTCCCTTCTCCAGAAGATTCCGGACATTGCTTGCCAGCCACAAAATTGCGATGATTCCCATCGCTCCTTTTCGAAGAAATTCAGCCGTAAGAACCTGGATATGCAGAATCGGGAACAGGGGACGAAGGAAGATAAACGCCAGAAGCAAAAAGATAGTAAAGAGAAGGAGGATTCCCTTGACGGGGGATTCCTTCAGAATCGAAACGGATCCGGGGAAGATGATATTCAAAAGCTTCTGTATATAGAAATTGAATCGAAGGTATCGTTTGACTTCATTGATCTTCTTTACCTTTACTTCAAGAGGAACTCCGTCCTTTTTTATGTAGATATGAATACATTGAGAGCAATATGTCTGGCTTTCGCTGGACCGCTTGCACAGATGGCAGAACGTCCTTCCACATTTCGTGCAGACTCCCGCATATCCGCCTTTCTTCACACGGAAGCGATCCAACATTACGGCACCGATCAGTCCGAGCACACACATAATCACAAGAGGATGGACCAGGTTGGAAAGCAGGGAATCCCTAAGCGCATGTCCCCGTATTTCCTTTCCCCGGAGTTTTCCTTCTCGATTTATCTTATGGTATTTCTTTCTTGCATCTCCCGTTGTAAAGAACGCTCCGACAACATCATTCTGTGGGGGATGATTAAAAATACGGTTAAATGCGCGGGCATTAATGGCCTGTCCTTCTGCCATAATCTGTTGAGCTTCATCGTACTGATAATTGTTATTCAGTGCAGAATAGAGGTTGAAGTATGCCGGGATATACGCACTGTCAGCCTGAATGGCTTTCTTATACTTGTCGATGGAAGATTCAAACTGGTTTTCCCAGAAGTAGAGATTGCCGAGGTTCAGATAGGCTTCCTTGTTTCGCGGATCGGCATCAACCGTCTTCTGGTAGTAGGCAATTGCATTGGCCGTATCGCCTGATTTCTGATAGAGATTGGCGATCATATACATGAGATCGGTATCCTCACCGAGGATATTATTGATGGTTTCGATGTTCCCGATATAGTTATAGACCAGCTCTCCATGCTTAATGGCAGATGCGGCTTCATAAATGGCGGAAGTCCTTAGCCTGTACTCCTGGCGCAGGAGGTAAAGAGCAGGAGGAGTGAGGATTCCAATGACAAGAAAGGCGATGATAATAATTCTTTCCTTCGCAGCCGCGTAACCGAATAGAATCACAAACAGGAAAACCACCTGCCATCGCAGGTCAAATCCGAGGATCAGCGGCAGGACAAAGAAAGCCATGGCAAGGATTGTTTTTAAAAATGCCTGGACTCTCATTTGAAAGAATTCCTGGACATCATGCATGACTCTGGCGATGTATTTAAAGAAGAGAAGAATGGCTAAGAAAAAAGCGAGGATATAGAGTGAGGTCAACGCAAAGTAGAGAAAATTTCCAAGAACAGGCAAGAAGAACATATCCCGGGTCATGATGATGGCGAACCCGTCAAAAAATTCTTTTATCATTGGCCCCCAGCTGTGCTCCCGTGCACTTTCGGCACAGGACAGCATAGCGGGTTCAGGAAGTCCCTGTCCCAGATCAATCGCAGCCTTATGAAAAAATTGGGCTTCAAGGCGATTACCTTCCTGCATTTCCTCCAGGTAGCGAATAATGGCTGCCCAGGAAAAATCACCCAGAGTATCAATGTCATAATGGCGTGCCTCAAGCAGCATCTGTTTGATATCCAGTTCGGCATCGGGAAGATTCCCCGTATTCACACTGGAGAGAGCCTGCTGCCAGAGTTCATTCAGTCGATCCTCGAATCGTGTTTTCCCGAGGGTCATCACATTGGTCTCACCCGGGATCACGAGTAAGTCGCCCGCCTCCTCCTGTGCCAGAGAGCACAGGCTCATCAAAAGTATTAATCCTGAAATAATTATTGTTTTTGCCATTTGTGCACGAATGCAATCTGCAATTCAGCCAGCAGATCATCGATGAGCTTCTGCTCGGTGTCCGTTAGATTTCCATGGGTCTTATCCCGAATCAGCTCCAGAAGGTCGATTGTCTGTTTTGCCATGGTGAGATCGGGTTCTATGGTTTCATTCGGAAGGGTCATCAGTCCCATCTGAATGGCAGCAGAAGTGTAAAGTCCCATAACAAAAGAGGAAAAATCGGGTTTGGGTGGGAAAGATGCCGAAGGCTTTTCCTCAGAAGAATCCTTCTGCTCCTGCGCAATGGCTTCTTCTGACGGGGCTGTTTGATTCTCATTCTCCTCAGGATGTTCCTCAGCACGTAACTCTCCATCCTGCGTAAAAACTCGCTTATCGACAACTTTCACCAAACACTCCTCTCTCCATAGGGCAATTGTAATACCCGGCAGTCCCGCTTTGCAAGTCCAGATAAGATTACCATATTTCGTCTTTCCTTGAAATGTCTCCTTTGCCCTTTACTCCACATCATAATCACCCATGGAGAAGAAAAAATTCCCGGCAAGCCAGCGTGCATCGGGATTCAGAGATATGGGACGATATTCCAACACATAGGGTGATGCAATCTCATCGAGATCCATCCATTTTTTCAATTCATTTTTCAGGGTTTGCGGGAACCATGCTTCGGCTCGCGGGAAGGAGGATTCCGAACTGGAAAAAGGTATCGATCTTAAAAGGGACGCAAGTTCCGAACAGGAAGAGTAGTTACAGTCCATTACAAGAATTTTACCTGGAAGATATTTCACGATGCATTCACTATTGAAACCCCGGACACTGCGGTAATCATGCCCGGGCCGATCGGAGTACCTCCATTGAAGATAGGCTCTGGATCGCACAACACCACACGTTATCGCGGGTCCCATTCCTGAGGAAAGAGAGGCAATGTCATTTACGACAGAAAGAGACTCGGAAGATGGTTGAAGATTCCATTGATAGACCGGGACCCTGCAAGCTGGCCGATAACCGAGAAACCTTTCTCCGAATCTTCGACTTGACAACCCTGGAAATCCATAGAGAAATGCGACATTTCTTTCCCGGGCCATATGGATGTAAAGCTTTCCCAGTTGTGTCAGAGGCGCTCGCTGACGAGTAAAATGCCGGACCCGGGGATGCGTCATGATATCGGTAACGGCAGAAAGTGAAACAGGTTGACGTTTATAGTAACCCTTGAATATCTGGCCTCCGAAATGGGCAACGGGGGCTCCATCCCATTCGGCGATCAGAGAAATGGATGTCATCTCTGAACTTCCATACTTCCACATCCAGTGTTCCACACTGGTCTCAACACCGAAAATATCTTTAAAAAGACTTACCAGGGAAGGGATATCCGATGGATTGGACTCTCGAATTTGCAGGTTGTCCGGATTCGGGACCGGGTCCATGATCGAATGTTCCCCTCCCAATCAGATCTACTTTAACGGCACGTAAATGGGATCCGAAGTGTCATTATCCAGAATCGACGCATATCCGAAAACGCTTCCTGAAGAAACCGTGATCACCGCAAATGCGTTATCCGTAGACGAGGCACCGGTGCTGGAAAACACATCGAACTGTTTGTGTGAATAGGGAAGAAGCTCTACCGGGAAATTCTCAACCAGAGGATCACCGCTGGCATTATAAAGGTTGATTACAATCGCGGCAGATTCACTTCCGACGTTGGCAAATCCAACATTGCTTCTCGTTGTGGAAGACTTTGTCAAGCCTGGAAAGTAGGTTTCCTTCCCCGGAACGAGAGCGTCTGAACGGTACTCTCCTGGAATATTCTGGCCGTAGGTACCCTTTTCCGCCAGGTTATAGGTTCTCGAAGTGACACGGAGTCCCGGCCCGGAGGGAATGAAGAGAAGAGCTCCGAAACTGTTGTCTTCCAGTCCGAAAAGAGAACCGAGGATATTTCGTATCCCCATCGTCTGTCGCTGATTCAGGCTCAGATCGCCCCGGAGGGCCTGACGGTTATCCTGAGCGGAGGCCAGAAAATAGACCGCAACCTGAACCGCGCTGTTTCCGGTATTGTGGAGCTTCACATCGGTGACGAAAAATGAGCCAAAGGCGCCGGGCAGCAATGCGCAGGCGGGCACCATGATATCCCGGGCCGCCTCTCCCGTTGTCACCTCTCCCGCTGAAACGCCATTTAGCGTTGCTGTGCCATAGACCAGCACATCCAGATTCGAGTTCTCAGGATCATTGCTTGCAATCGAGAGGACCGATTCATCGTATCCAGGAAGCGTCGGGCTATACTGGATCATCAACGTAGTCTGCTCGCCGTTTAAGAGCTCCATCTTGGTTGCCGATGCATCCAGGGTGAGAGAGGATGATCCCGAAAGATCGATCGAGGAAATCGTCAATGTCCCTTCGCCGGTATTCTTCAGGGTTACAATCTTATTTCCTGAAGTCCCCGCCTTTACACCGCTGATGACCACGGGAACCGGGTTGACCTCGATACCCGGATTCTGTCCGGAGGCATAAGCCTTACAGGAAACCGTAATGGTGACAACCGGTTGATCGGGATCGTTTGAGCTTATTTGATAGGCCGCGGATTGTTCCCCTGTGGTGATGGGGTTGAAACGGACCTTGAAAGTAGAAGATGTTCCTGAGGAAATCGTGTTCTGGAAACCATCGAGATCCAGAGTGAAAGCGGAAAAAGAATCCTCTGACTCGGTAACACCTGAAATAATCAGATCTGCGGTTCCTGAATTCTCAACGAGCACATCAATGGCTGAGGATCCCCCGACCGGTGTATCGGTACAGGGATCGGACGACACGTCAATATCGGGCTGCGGTGTCGAAATTCCGAGGCAATTCAGGGCAAAGGTGTAGGTGGATTCATCGGGATCATTGGAAGTGATCCGGAAAGATCCGGAGAAGGATCCCTCGGAAACCGGCGAAAAGAGGATGGCAAAGCTCGATGATTCACCGGAGGGCAGAGTTGTGAGAAATCCGGAAAGATCGAGGGCGTAAACATTTCCCGAATCCTGTAACTCAAAGACTTCATCGACAACGAGATCGGCCGACCCCGCATTGGTAACCTCTACGGGGACTGCATAGGTGGAGCCGATGAGCGTGGCCTGACAGGGACCTACATTAACCGAGATGTCGGGTTGGACTCCAACGATGCGCAGCTGCGGACCGCTTCCGCCTCCCTGAGATTGTTCGTAGGAGGAGACAAAGCTGATTTCGTTGCCGTTGAGCGCATCGGAATAGAGGATAAAACCGGAATAGGTTCCCCCTCCCGTGAGATCATCATTCAGCCCTGCCGTAATATTGAAGGAGTAATTCTGAGGAAAGTTCTGACCATCTACGGTCTGAGTATCCAGATCCCCGTCCAGGGCGCTATAGTCGGATTGCGTCAGCGATCCGTCTTCCTGGCCGTGAGCCAGATTGGCGGCTTTGACCTGAAGGGTATAGGGCGCGACAGGGTAAAAGTTATCATCTGTGGCAAGATCGAGATAGGCGGTAAAGGATCCCGGAGTAAGATTCAGGCTGGAAATGTTGAACTCGAGAATCGATCGAAGCTCGCGGTTGTAATGGGTGGAAATCCCGTCATTGGGATCAAAATCATAGGTGAAGGAATTTTCTCCTCCCACATAGAGGTCTCGAAAATAAGCAAAATAGGTCAATCCCGTAACTCCGGTCGGATCACCCGTACCCAGCGTGAATTGGTAGGTTTCGTTACGAAGGATGTGACCGTCGGAGGCGGGAGCGAGAACCTGGCCATGCGCTGTAAGAGCACAAACGATCCATAGAGCAAAGAGTAAACGCGTTTTCATTATCGCACCCCCCCGAGGAATACCGGATCTCCGGTTGAGTTATCCACGGTGGACAAATATCCCAGGACACTGACGGGAGAGCAGGCCATGTCAATCGTCATATTATCCTGGGGTGACAGGTTGAACTGGGTGAAGAGATCATTGTACTGAACGTGAACAAATGGGCCGAGCTCGACAGGAACTGAGGCCAGGGAAAGCCCTGATTTATCGCGGAAGGTCAGGACACAGGTCGATGATTCCGATTGACTCGTATTCATAAGCCCCAGATTCGTCCTGAACTCTCCAGATGAAACGGCCCCGATCAGGTAGGTGGGAGATACAATGTCCCCGGTCATATAGGCCGGAATATATTGACCGTATGTACCCGGCGCTCCCTCGGGGGCAGGTGTAAACGTTCTGGAAGAAAACCGGAAATCACAATCACCCGACAGAAGGATTCCCCCGGACCCGGATGAGACGCTGAAGTACGTCGCAAGGACATCCAGGAGATGAACCTGCCCTTCGGGTGGAAGTATGACGGGTACGGCCGGTCTGGCTAGATTTGCATCAGATTGATCCAGCCCTGAGGCAATGTAGCGCATGGATAGAGAACAGTGCTGGGCAGAGAGGTTCAGAATATAGAAATCGCTCTTCCATAGTGTCTGTTTCGATCCGGGTGCATGGGCCGAGGCCGGAACCCACAGGTCCAGCCCGAACACCGACATACAGGTGAATAGCACGGTCAGCAATAAAATTGATCTCTTCATGGATCAGATCATACCCTTGGACTCGAGAAAATTCAATAACAATTGCGTCCACGTGGTCCAGGAAAACTTCTCCCTCATCCGCACCATACCCGCATCCAGAATGGATGTCCTGGGCTTATCCAGAACGGCCATAAGGACACGGGCCAGATCTTCGGGATCTCCCGGATGAAAGGTGTAGGCCGAAATTCCATCCTCGACATAATCCATCAGGGAGGGTAGACGGCTTACGATGGCAGGGATCCCGGCATAATAGGCCATCATGAGAATTCCGCTTCCCGTTGCCTCTTCATAAGGCAAAACGATGGCATCGGCGGAACTGAAAAGAACCCCCGTCGAGGAGGCTGACTGATAATGATCCAGGATGACCGCACCCAGCTTTTCGAGGGATTCAAGGGAGTTTTCCACTCCGGACCATCGTTCCCCTGCAATGGTCAATCGCGTGCGCTCCCTCACTTCGGCTGGCAGGAGAGCCCAGGCTCTCGAAAGACAATCCAGGCCCTTGTAGGGCCTCAGCGTTCCATAGAAGAGCAGGTGGCGATCCTGATTCAAAGAAAGTTCTTTTCTGGCATCCTCACGGGACCTCAGTTCTGGAACGGGATGAATGGGAAGAAAGGAGGAGAGAATCGCATCCCGGGGAATATCCAGATCTTCCAGCTTTCGTGTCTCTTCCGAAGAATGCGTGATAAAGAGATCACCCTCCCGATAGAGATATCGATGGACTCCGGATGTCCAGCGCTCTTTATGCCCGACAACGTTATGGCACCAGATCAGCTTCCTGGCCGAGGGCCATCGGTAGGAAAAGGAAGCCATCACAGCCCGGAAACAGGGAACCAGCCACACTGTCCAGGAAGGAAGGAGAAGCACGCCGGGGTGAATTGAATCCGGCAGGGAGGAAAGACTCCATGTCCATGGAAAATATCCGGTCAGAGGTCTGGGAATCTCAAAGGGTGGAGCCTCGTTCCGACTCTTGAATTTCCTGCCCGGAAAGACAGATGAAAATCCCAGCGGATAGATGGAAAGATGGTCCTGGAGGTGTTGGAGAGCGGTGGCGCTGTAATAGGAGATCCCCCCGCCATGGGGAGGAAAGGGGGCCACAAATACCATTTCCTTTTGAGGCATCTTCACGTACCATAGTACCATGCTCCGCAGACGTCCAGGCCCCCATCTCTGGTTTTTTCTCTACCTGGGGATTCTCTTCTCACCCGTTATTCACGGACTCCTTCCCTCACCCAATGACATCTTCTCCCTGTACGATCCATGGAGGGCGGAAGGTCCTGCCACAGCGCAAAATCCATCTTTCAACGATCCACCCACCAGTTACTGGACCAAGGCGGCTCAGTTCACTCGTGACCCCGATACGTTTTGGTGGAATCCCTCCATTGCCTCGGGAGTTGTTGGGCATCTCGATCTTCTCTCCGGCCTCTGGACACCGTTCGTTCTGATCCCGATCCTCTTTCCCGCCTGGGCATTCTGGTCATTAATGCTGGTACTGAAACTGTGGATGGCATTCTGGGGAATGGTTCTCTTCCAGCGAAGCAGAGGACATACTCCAGAAGCCTCAACGGCTTCCGGGATGCTCTGGGCCGGGTGCGGTACCTTCTTCGTCTGGATTTTCTGGCCCCATACCAATGTCGGGGTACTCTTTCCGTGGACACTTTATTACGTCGAGCGTGCCACGTCGCCCTCTTCTTCACGACGGAAAATCTTCCTGGGCGGGACCCTTCTGGGCCTGGGGCTGGCAGGTGGAGGATTTCCCTCCTGGTCCTTCTATATCGTCTATTTCGCACTTCTTTACGCGCTTTCTGTCCATGGCATCCGCGCAGCTTTTCTGTTAATCCGGCGCTCCATCCTTCCAGCTCTTCTGACCCTGGTCATTCTGGGACCTTCCCTCTACGTGGCTTACCAGGATTTGAGGGATTCAGGATATCTCGACCGCAGGGAAGCGGTGGCGATGCAGGAGGAGCCACTCCCCGCGGCACATATCCTGAACTTCCTTCTCCCTTATCGGAACGGAGATCCGACGACGGGAACTTTCCAGGGACTGGCAGGATTTCCCAGGCCCAATAACTTTCACGCTTCCTGCATCTACATCGGGGCTCTCGCCTTCGGGTTATTCCTTCTCGGGTGCATCCCCCGCTCCCGTCGAGGCCATCGAACCCTGCTTTTCACCGTCATTCTCCTGGGTATCGTTTTGTATACACCCATCCCCCTTCGAAGCCTGCTGGCTCACCTTCCCGGAATCAAGTTCACACCGTTTCATCGCCTTACCATTCTGCTCGCATTTCTGATCTCCATTCTGATCGCAGAAGGCTTTGAACGGCTCGGGAATCGGAGATGGATGGCCAGCATCCTTCTCTCAGTTCTCACACTGGATCTGGCGCTCTTTGCCTTTCACCTTCTCCCCTATCAGGCTCCTTCCGCCGTGAAGCCTTCGATCACACCCGGACTGGCCTGGCTTACCGCACACCTGAAACCGGGAGAGAGAGTCTTACCGCTGTATGACAGTGTGTGGCCCAACAGCGCCGAATATCTCGGTCTGAATGACATCCGAAGTCATTTTTCCTCCGAAAGTTATTACCGGGAAGCACTGAAAGGCATCGACCCCGAATGCGACGGCCGGATGGGCACTTTCATCCTCTTCTGGGACCGGGCGGACCTCACCCATCCGCTTCTGAACTATCTGGGGGTGCGGTATATCCTGGAGCCTCCCGGAATTCATACAACCCGACGGTTCATCGACCCCTATCAGACATCGTTTCGATCTTCCTCTGAACCCTTTCCACCTCTGGATCTCACTCCCCTGCAGATCGAAATCATGCCCACCGATACGGTATACAGCATGACCGTAACTCCCTGTACTTTCCTGCGTCTCCCTCTGACTGGAGAGATGATATTCTCCTTCGCTGAGTCGAACACCGACCTCCCCATTTGCACCCACACCATTCCTGCTTCGGAAATTTCGGATAACGTGCCTTTGACACTGACCTTTTCCCCTCCTCTTTCGCAATCTTCCCGGATTCTCCTGACCATCACCTCCACGGTTCAGCCCCCTGTATCTCTCTGGCAGGCCTCGGAAAACTGGACAACGGCCCGTCGAGGAATGTACCCCTGCAGGCCTCCGGCCATCGTCTTCGATTCCAGTCCTCTTGTCCGTGTGTATGAGGGACGGGATATCCGCATTTTCGAAAACCGCCTCGCAGATAATCCATACCGCCTGACCTGGAGAGTTACTTCGCAAACGACGGAGCATCGAGAATTTCCATGGGGAGAAGTGCCCGTCCATCCTTCAGCCCTGGCTGACATCTCATCATTTCTGGACAAACCGGGCGCCAAAAAATCAGGATCTGTCGAAATCCTGACTCACACATCGGATGAAACGACCCTGACCATACGCGCAGACTCCAACACCTTTCTTGTGACCCCGCTCAAGTGGAATCCCAAATGGACACAGGCGCGGCTTGACCATCAAAGCGTAAAATCCTATTCCGTCCACGGTATCACGCAGGGTTACCTGATTCCCAGGGGAACCCATGAACTCACCATCACACAGGGTCTGCATCCTCGGTGGATGGTTCTGGTCTCCCTGGGGACCTTTATTATCTTTCTTTTTGCAGGCTCTGCGATTCTTTGCCTGTCTTCCAGAACCGGACATTCCTCCTCCCTATGACCCGAACCATTTTCTCTCTTCTGATTTTTCAGACTCTATTCCTTCTCGCATTGGATCCTCCGGAATGGAAGCCGATCGAAGCGGGGATGGAAATTGCTCAGTACATGAGTCCAGAGGTTGTCTTCGTTCGAGTCAATCCCGATTTATTCGAGTTCAAACTCTATTCGGCTTCGATCCAGGGAGGCTGCAGGACTGCTCGAAACTGGGCAGAGGACGAAGGCCTTTCCGTTGTCACCAATGCGGGAATGTACCAGGAAGACGGACATACAAGTGTCGGATTTTTAAAGCAGGGGCAGCACAGGGTTAACGCTCACTGGGCCAGCACCTACAATGCGGTTCTTGTGTTTTCCCCCACCCGGGCCATCGACGGAAAGTCGGTTAAGATTCTGGATCGAACCTGCAGCGATCTGACAGATATTGAGCAGACATACGATGTCCTGGTGCAAAACTACCGCTTGATCGACTGCAGGGGTCAGAACACCTGGAGCCCGTCAGAAAAACAATGGAGCATGGCACTGCTCGCTCAGGATACAGAGGGGAACATACTCTTTATCTTTACGCGCACACCCTTTTCCACCCATAACTTTATTCAGGTACTTCGTCGATTACCCCTCCAGCTGAATCGCGGCATGTACCTGGAAGGCGGGAAGGAAGCGACCCTGTATGTAAGGGCGAAAGATCTCGTCATCGAAAAGGTGGGAGCTTTCGGCTCCAGCCAGGAATCAAAACCCAACATGAAGGCATGGCCGGTCCCGAACCTGATTGGAATTAAGAGAAGGTAAGCTGTTTATTCTTCGTCTTTTTCCGGATACAACCTTGCAGCTTTCTCAGCAGAAACGACAATTCCCTGAATCAGAGCCGAACTGAAACCCGTATGTTCCATGTGGTTCAGACCTGAAATCGGACAGCCGCGGGGGGTAGTGACCCGGTCAATCACATGCTCAGGGTGATCCTGGAGGTCCAGGATCATCGAAGCCGCACCCCGCGCTGTCTGAGCCGCCATCCGGAGCGCATCTTCCGCATGAAAACCGATTTCAATCCCTCCCTGCGAGGCCGCGCGAATGAAACAGATGAATTCAGGCCGGGGATCAAAGGCTAGAGAAGGTGTCCCTTGAGAAATTCATCGACCTCCGGCAAACCGCCCTGGAGAACAATGTACCCGTCATAGGGTTCCCTTTCCGTGATTTCATGGGAAATGGACGTCAACATGATTTTGCGTACTTCTTCCGGATCACTGGATTGACCCAGCGCCCATCCCAGCTTCACATAAGCAACTTCAGGGAGCATGTTTCCTGCAGGAATCACGCCAAGGTCGAGGAGGTAGCGCCCCGTATCATACACATTCATGTGGACATATCCCCAAAGCGTCTGCACGGTCATGTATACATGAACCCCGCGCTGTACGGCATTGCGGATGGAGGGAAAGAGGAGGCGATTCACGTGTCCCAGGCCCGTGCCCCCGATGATAATCCCCTTATAACCGTTATCGACCAGTGCATCAATGATGTCGCCCTTCATATTGGGGTAGTAGGTTACCAGCGATACCTTTTCTTCAAAGGCCGGGTTAATTCTGGGCTTCCGGGCCATGTCCCGGGTCCGGTAATTCTCTTCAATTGTGCGGATCTTTCCTGGAGAAACCGTGGCAAGAGGGCGTGCGGAGAGGGTTCGAAAGGTAGAGCGCGTGGAAGAGTGCATCTTTCTGACCCTTGTTCCCCGATGCAGGAGGTCGAACTCATCCGATGTCGGGCCGAACATACAGACCATGACTTCAGCGATATCGCTATAGGCCGCGGTATGGACCGCGTTAATCAAATTCCGTGCTGCATCCGAAGAAGGTCGATCCGATGAACGTTGAGAACCGACCAGAACAATGGGCCCCGGAGGATCCTGAACCATAAAGGAAAGGATGGCCGCGGTATAGTGCATCGTATCGGTTCCGTGTCCGATCACGATCCCCGATGCCCCTTTTTCAAATTCAACGCCAATCTCCGCGGCCAGTGTTTTCCACTGGTGAGGACCCATATCTTCGGAAAAGATACCGAAGAGTTTCCGTGTGGTCAGATTGGCAATATCCGCAAGCTCCGGCACGGCGCCGTAAAGCTCACCCGGAGAGAAGGCCGGTATGACCGCCCCGGTCGTGTAATCCAGCCGTGATGCGATCGTGCCCCCCGTCCCGAGGAGTGTGACATCCGGTTTGGAGTCATCCCTGGGGAATTCCGATTCCGGGATCTGATAATGGGCCTTTTTGTATCCAACCTCTCGGATATCCCTGATCCGGTCCGCATGAACGCCCACGTTATACCCGCTGTGGAGTTTCAGGACAACGTGATCCGCATCAGCCGTCTCACTTCGAGGAAGAATAATCCCATGAAACGTGCACCCGTCGGATTCCAGTTCCACATCTCCCCAGACGCGGGCGCCAAAGCGCTCCAGGACCTCACGCGTTCGCCCTCGATATCCTTTGTACTGTTCATCGTTCATGGTGGTTTATCTCCTCATAGAGGCGGGACAAAATCGTTCCCGGTACCCTGCAGCCGTAGGCTCTCATCACCTCTCCCATGATCGCCCGCTTCCTTGGTTCCGGATCGAGGGAGCGGCGGGAGTTCCCCGATTCACGAAGTTTATTCCGGATCTCTTCCGGGTCGGGCAGAGTCACAAGAAAATCCTGTGGGCCCATCGCTGGATTCAGGCAGATCTGCTGCAGTGCAAACCGAATCCGGGAGGGAGGAAAGAGTTCGTCGGTGCAGAGAGACGCCAGATCGATGAGAGTCTGCAAAGGAATCCGGGAAGGGTCGAGTCCTTCCCTTCGCAGGGAGGGAAAGTGATTCACGCACATGGCTGCCAGAAATCGGGCGACTCCGGGGTCAGAAAGGGCAGCCTCGACATACTCCGGTTCTGCCATTCTCACAAATCGACCTGCGAATTCTTCACTCAAACCGGCTTTAATCAAAGATTCTTCCTGTCGTGCAGGATCCGGAGGAAGCGCACTGCGAACGGCTTCCACCTTCCCACGGGGAATCGCAACAGGCGCACTGTCCGTGTCAGGATACATTCTGTCCGGTCCCGGCAGGATACGCTCAAAATCCGTTGTCCCATCCCTTAGCGCCTGCCGTGTTTCCGGAGGAATTTCATCGCAGGCTTCACAGGCCCGAATGCGAATTTCTTCAACGGCAGTTTTCGTGTCAATCTCCGGCCCCCAGACAATGACCACCACATCCGTCGATTTCATCTCAAAGGTTTCCCGGAGCCCCTTCCATTCTTCCTCGCTCAGGGGAAGGTGATCCCGGTCATCTGTATGGAAAAGGATCGGAGGTTCATCCAGGCAGGCTATGACACGGACCCGTCCCGAAAAATCCCGGCTGAAGGGCACTCCGGGCTGTAACTCGTGATTCAATAAGCCTGCAAAGCCGCACAGGCAGATTCCCCGCACATCATCTCCCCTGTCCAGCGCCGCCCGCAGAACAGGAATCCGGGTATGTTTCAAAGTGCGGGTCAGGGATTTACTGATCGTTTTAAGGTTGTCCGCCGTGATGCCACGTGCACGAAGCTCTTTTTTGATATCCAGCAGATTGAACTGACGAATGGCTTCCGAGTGAACGAGGCGGGGAAAGAGAGGAATCCGTGGAACACCCTTGATCTCGATCCGTCTGCCCCCCTTAATGCTCACATTCACATCCTGCCGAACCGTTCCAATGCCCCTGCGGACTTTGCCGGTCGCCCGGAGAAGTTCCGAAATCCTCCAGGATGTTTCCACCAGTTCATAAGGATCGGAGATATCGGGTTCCGTGATCACTTCTACCAGGGGAAAAGACAGCCTGTCGGTTCTGAATATGACCTCGTGACCCCGATCGGAAATTTCTCTGCATGCATCCTCTTCGAGGCACAGGTGGGAAAGCCGGATCTTCTTTCCCGAACGAAGGGAGAGAGCCCCCCCCAGGGCAATAATGCCTGTCCGTTGAAACCCGGTCGGAATCGAGCCGTCCAGGTACTGTTTTCGGGAAATATGAAATTCATCAACCACATTCATTCCCAGCATCGTCGCAACGGTAAGCGCGTACTCGAGGGCCTGCGTATTAATGGGGAATGGAGGTGTGTCATCCATTTCGTAGGTGCAGACTGTGTCCCTGTACAGCTGGTAAGTGACGTTTTTCTTAGTCTTGAACTCCATCAGAGCCGTGCCGTCATATTCACCCAGTTCCGAAAGCGTGGGTCTCATGTGGCGCAGAATGGTTGCATCGGGTTTGTCGTTGCGAATCACGGCCGGACAGTTGCAGAAGAGCTTTTTCTCCGTTGCAAGCTGGTAGTGGACTTCCAGTCCGCATTTGAAGCCGAGCCGATGGTAGAAGGATGGGTCATGGATTGTGAAGGTTTTCACGGCGCACAGTATATCACGGTTGTCTCTTCCCCATTCCAGTTCCGGTGTTCTATCACCCGTTGACAGGGTCATCGTTCTTCTTCACAATGGCTCTGGAGGGATTCATGCGCAAGAAAATTCTCGTACTCTTCTGCGGCGGAACGATCGTAATGAAGGAGGATGAGCAAGGTGTTCTCCAGGCTCCCGAGGACCGGGAGGCCGTTGAGATCCTTCAATCCATTGAACCGAGACTCACCCAGCTTGCTGAATATGATCTTCACCACGTGGCCAATGTCGATTCAACCAATATAAACCCGGAAACCTGGAATCGTCTTCTCTTCGTTTTGAAGGCCCAGTATGAACGGTATGACGGCTTTGTCATCACGCACGGTACCGATACCATGGCCTATACATCCACGGCCCTGGCCATCGCCACACGCGGCCTTGCCAAACCGGTCGTTCTCACAGGAAGTCAGATTCCCGGAAGAAAAGTCGAAAGCGATGCCCGACGAAATCTGGTCAATGCATTTCGAATGGCAGTTTCAGGGATTCCCGGTGTCTTTATTGTATTCGACACCCGTGTTCTTTCCGGGGTCCGAGCCACGAAGGCATCGGAATCGAAGATGGATGCCTTTGTCAGCGTGAACACAAAGGATGCAGGGGAAATCCGTCTGGACCTGCGCATGGATCCATCCTTTCGAACGAAGCAATCTCGAGGTGCGTTTCAGATTCTCCCCGGCTTTGATCCCAACATTCTGGTCCATCTCCTGACACCCGGCTGTCATCCCGAGACTCTTCAAATATCACTCCGGGAAGGAGGCGTTCACGGAATTCTTCTTCTTGGATACGGTTCAGGAAATGTGCCCTCCGATCTTGAGCCGTTTTTCCAGGAGGCCTATCAAAGAAAGGTCCCCGTAGTTGTCACGTCCCAGTGTCTCGAAGGACGGACGCTCATGAACCATTACGGAGTGGGTCGACGGGCCCTGGATCGAGGTGTAATTGAAGGTTTTGATCAGAGTGTGGAAGCCCTCGCCGTGAAGCTCATGTGGGCCCTGAACCACTATCCCTTCCATAAAATCAAGGGGATCATCCACAAAAACATCTGCGGCGAAATCGACACCGGTTATGTGGGAAAAACGATACAGAGGTGATTATCCTCTGAACTTAAAGTGAACCACATCCCCTTCCCGGACAGGGGCATCCCTTCCTTCGATTCGAATGAGACCCTCCGCCCTGAGGGAGGCTTCGTTCCCATGGCTGAGATAGTCATCCGCGCGGAAGACTTCGGCCCGAATGAGGCCCTGCTGGATGTCACCGTGAATCCGGCCTGCAGCGTCGTAAATCGTACTCCCCTCAGGAATCAGCCAGGCCTGCAGGACATCATGGGCTTTGGTGAAATAGGTAATCAGGCGAAGATCGGATTTGATCTGATCCAGAAGTACAGGAATTCTGCCGGGGCCGAACCCGAGACCTTCACGGATTTCCCGAGCTTCTTCCGGGTCCATCGCAGCCAGATCAGACTCGAGGGAGATCCTTATCGAGACCCCATGGAGTTTTGGCCCATCGGCGGCCGCGGACAGGTCTGCATCTTGCACCGCCTCTTCGCCAAGGTTGAAGACGACGATTTCCGGTTTCCCGGTCAGCAGAATGAGATCCGGGGGTAGCTTCATATCCGGAGATGATCCCGGATCCAGGGGACCCCGTTCCAGCAAACCGGCCAGACTCCGGAGCTGATCGATATCCATTCCTGCGGATACCTGGCCGATCTTATGCATTCTCTCCTCTTTCTCGATTCGCCTCTGCAGAATTTCCAGATCCTTTAATGCCAGCTCCGTCCGGATAATCTCATAATCTCCTGCTGGATCGATTCTCCCTTCGGGATGAGATACATCCTGACGATGAAAGCACCTCACAACATGGAGAATGAGATCGACTTCCCGGATATGGTTCAGGAACTGATTGCCCAGCCCTTCCCCCCGGTGGGAGCCCTGGATCAGGCCTGCAATATCGACAACATCCACGTGGGGGCGGATGATTTTTTCAGGATGGAGAAGTTCGGCAAGGGGTTCGAGGCGAGGATCGTCCAGGATAATCGATCCCTCATGGGGGTCGACCGTGCAGAACGGATAGGGTTCCGCGGGAACGTTAGCATGAGCAAGGGCGTTAAAAAGAGTTGATTTTCCAGCATTGGGAAGACCGACAAGACCACAGCGGGGACTCACCCTTCCGCCTCCCCGGACTCTGCGTTTCGAGGGGATTTTCGAATCCCCCACCGGTCATGAAACCAGAGCCAGGTATGGGGCCTGTTTTTGATCATTTCCGAGATAATTTCGTTATAGCGAACCGTCAAAGATTCGGCGTCATCTCCCTCTTCCACGGGAACAGGAGAATGAATCTCGGTTTTGTATCCCTTCCCCTCCGGGTAGGAAATCAGGGGCAGTACGGGAGCTCCTGTCTTTAATACGATCTGGGCCAGAGAAGCGGTCGTTGGAGCCGGATGTCCGAGAAAGGGAGCGGACACCCCCAGCTCCGGAGAAACATACTGGTCGATGAGGATATCGATGACGCGGTTTTCACCGAGGGCAGTTAACATTCCTCGGATGGCACCCTTTTTGGGGATCAGACGATTTCCGAACCGGGTGCGCATGTCTCTCAGTTCCCGATCCAGATAGGGGTTATCCAGAGGACGATAGACCATTTCCTGATTCACCCCCCGGAGAGCCATGGCCTGCGCCGCCATCTCCCAGTTTCCCAGATGCCCGGAAAGGACAAAGGCACCCTTTCCCATTTTTAGAGATTCCTCCAGATGGTCCAGTCCTTCGATGGGAAGAAGTGTCATCAGACGTTCCCGCGACATTCTGGAGAGTTTGATAAGATCGAAGAGAATTCTCCCAAAATGGCGGGCGCATCGCATACCCAGGCGGGATCTCCATCGGGGCGATTGATCGGGATAGATCAGGGAAAGATTTCCCAGAACGATCCGACGCCTCTTATGGACCAGGAAAAACAGGACACCCACCATGGATCCGCCCCATTGCAGGATCCGCAGGGGAACCAGGCAGACCAGGCCTGTAATCACTCGATACAGGGCATATTCCAGCTTTGCCCGGCTCTGAGACTTACTCACCTCTGCAAAACTCCATAGATCTTTCCCAGCAGCAGATTGGGCAGCGGAGGATATCCTGTCCGCATGGAGATCGCTTCACCGGAAAGGCCCATCCATTTAATAAGATCCTTGTCCGTGGTGACAATTCCTTTGAGATGCTTGTCCTTAATAAAGGCATCGACACGCGCTCGATCCGCCTCGCTGGGCCAGTGATGATCCGGAAAGGTAAAGACTCCTGCAATCTGAACCCTGCGATCCCTCAAACTGCGATGAAAGCGGTGCGGGCGCGCGATTCCCGATACGGCCACCCACTTCTGCTCCTGAACCCAATCCGGGTCAAGAGGTCGATTCTCCGATGAATAGAATCCCTTGACGATGGAGGGAAGATGAACGGAGGCAAGACTGGGATACACCGCATTCAGGTAAGAGCGCCATTGATCAACGGAGGTGCCGCGCGACCGGCCCGTAAAAACGGCGATATCGGCATAACTCAATGCTGCCAGGGGTTCACGGAGCTTGCCGTGAGAGGTCGGGAAACGCGCGGGGAGGCACACAATGTCCAGATCCCTGTATAGCTGAATATGCTGAAATCCGTCATCCAGCACATGTACATCGATCCCGAACTCCTCTTCCGCAAAACGGCCGGCACGATATCGGCTCTTATCAACGATGACAACGGCCTTTCGAAGCAGGCGCGCAAGCATAAAGGGTTCTTCCCCGGCATCTTCGGGTGAGGCGACGGCGGCATCCCCGTCGGAAACGACCACC
>DAOSWS010000036.1 GCA_035593605.1 Thermoanaerobaculia bacterium
GCGTGAAAATCGTACCCCTTGCTCTCGGGGCTTAGAGGTGTCCCTATTTTATGAACATAATATTGCTAGAGATACCCTACCGATACGGAAAAACCTTTTTATCCGGGGACACGTAACGAGTACATGTCCCCGAGGGACAGTTCCTCCTTTTATCTCATAGATAACAACTTACAAAATAAAAAATAGGGACTGTCCCTATTTTATGAACATAATATTACGATCGGCACGAAAGTTACCTTCCGTAACTTCCAGCCTCTGACATATTGTCACCCTACCGTCACAAAAAACCGTGACGGAGGGTATCAATTCGGCACGAAAGTTACCTTCCGTAACTTCCAGCCTCATTGACTTTTAGCAATAATTCTCCCACCGTATAGTCAGGGTTGATGTTGGGTTACAAAATCAGGCGATTGTTATCATAGGAGGGGGACATGAGAAATTCATTCCTTTATTTTGTGGTGGTGTTTCTTCTCGCAGTAAACTTCTTCGCGGTTTCACCTCCCGGACAGATGAACTATCAGGGTGTCCTTCGCGATGATGACGGTGTGCCCCTTGATGGTCTGTACGACATGGTCTTCACATTTTTCAGTGACGCCACTGCGGGAGATGAGATCCTGATCGATTCCCACCAGGCGGCGGGGAGCGGTGCCGTGACCGTCTCCGAGGGCCTCTTTAATGTCGCCCTGGCCTCGGGTACGTTGACTGACGGGTCGGGTTCAGGAACGTACACCGCACTAAGTAATGTTTTTGCCGATTACGGGGAAGTGTGGATCCAGGTGAACATCGGAGGAGAGGATCTTTCCCCCCGGGTTCGCGTCCTGGCCTCGGCATACGCGCTGAACGCCGATTCCCTGGATGGGTTGGACAGCACAGCTTTTCTGACTTCGGAATCGGATCCTTCCGTGGGCTCCCTGACCTCCGGCAAGTGGTGCACCAGTCCCGACGGGTTGATTGTGGAGTGTACATCCGATTTACCTGTTGTCAGTGATGGAGATTGGACGATCAGCGGAAGTGATCTCTATTCTTCACAGGCCGGTGCGGTGGGGGTTGGTACAACGACGCCTGAGCGAAAGCTTCACGTGGAAGGCAATATGCTGGTGAAAACCTACGGTGCCGTTATTTTGGATCAAGAGCAAGCATTAGTCCCGGCGCAGTGGTCTGCTAATTTTGCATGGCAATCGTTCACAGCAGGTATGGATGGTACATTATCATCTATTTCCGTTAACCTTCGGTCACCTTATTCCGACGAATCCAATTGCACTGCCCTTGTTAGAATCTATTCAGGGGAAGGTACTGTCGGAGCAATACTCTATTCCCAATCCATCATGTTGAGTGGGGGATGGTCCTGGGTACCAATTTCTCTGAGTACTCCGCTAACTGTTACTACCGGAAATCAATACACTATATGGATTGACCCTGCGGCGAATGAACGCTCATGGATTCATTGCAGCGCTGGCGATCCGTATCCGGGAGGTAGACTTAATTACGATGCCGATTGGGATGCCAGCTTCCGCACTTATATAGGCAACGGTCTTTCCCCGGCTCTTCTTGTTACGGATCAAAGCAGAATCGGTGTAGGGACCTCGACTCCCACAAAGAATCTGCACCTCTTCTCTCAGAGCAACGACGACGGCTTGACCTTCCAGGTAGCCGACAACACCTACAGCCAGGGACTGATGTTCCAGAACTCCGGTGGGTTCTACACCTGGAGAATCTACAGGAAGGACAATGGGGCTTCGTATCCGGACCTGGTTTTTGCGAACGGCGCTTCCGGTGAACTGTCGTCACTTGACGACATGGTAACCTTCCAGCACGGCGGTCAGGTGGGGATCGGGAACGCTGATCCTTCCTACCTCCTGGATGTTGCCGGCGATATCCGAACAGAAGGTGCGCTTCGGGATGCCGCGGGAGACAGCGGCACCGCCGGACAGATTCTCTCCAGCACGGGAACGGGAATTGACTGGATCACACTGTTGGCCTCCACGATCACCTCTACCGATATCTTAAACTGGAACACAGCCTTTGGATGGGGGGATCACAGTACGGCCGGATACCTTACCGACCACCTCTGGACGCAGAACGGAGATGATATCTACTTCGATACCGGGTACGTGGGCATTGGGACCGATTCTCCGCTGGGGTCTCTCCACGTGGTGGCGGAAGAAGTCCTTGACCAGTCGCAGACGCAAGGCAACCTCGTCCAGTCGCCGTCATCGTTGAGGTGGCAGTCTTTCACGGCGGGACTCGATGGCGACATGGTGCGCATAACATTTCTGGAAACAGGGATCAACGGCGCAAGTCGAGATTTTGACTTCTACGAGGGAGAAGGTACCGGGGGCACCCTCCTCCACCATGACACGGTTCAGCTAGTCAGCGGTGAAGACACTTACATATTCTCCACCCCTGTTGCTATCACTGCAGGACAGGTCTACACATTTGCCCTCTCCGGCCCGAGCCTCATTATGCCCATGGACAACACAAACACCTACACACGGGGCCGATGTGACGTTTCCAGTAATAACGACTACCACTTCGCCACCTATCTTCATTCCTCTGATGGCGGGATGATTGTAACGGGGGGACGGGTGGGGATTCGAACAGATTCCCCTTCCTACACCCTGGATGTGAATGGAGATATGAAGACAGAAGGCATCGTGTTCAGAGATCCTGAAAATGGAAACACGGCGGTGGAGCTGAGGGCCAGCGATTCTGGTTATCCTGACACGGGTATCGCTCTACGGGCTTTGACCAATCCCAATAACGGGGATCCCATTTTCCGGATCCTCTCTTCCGGAGGAAATGAACGATTACGTGTGGATCATAATGGTTTCCTCTCCACCACCAATTCTCTTCAGGTGACCGGGCTGACCGAGAATTACTTCGCCGGAAATGTCGGCATAGGGATAACTCCCAGCTACCAGCTCCAGCTCAGCCAGAATTCAGCCGCCAAACCGACCTCCAATACCTGGACTGTCGCTTCGGATTTTCGTCTGAAGAAAGATATTCGGCCCTTCATGGATGGAATGAACGTGGTATCCCGTATAAATCCGATCTGGTATCGATACAATGGATTGGCAGGAATGCCGACGGATACGGAAGGTGTAGGGATTATCGCCCAGGAGATCGCTCCCGTTGCACCCTATACGATTCATTCCACTTCCATGAGACTGAGGGAAGGCGGTGAGGAAACGGAAGAGTTCCTTGGTTTTGATTCCGGCCCTCTCACCTTTGTCCTCATTAATGCTCTCAAAGAACTGGATGCACGATTGATGCGAATCGAAGGAATCAGCGAATGGGCGGATCAGGCTTCCTTTCCTGAAGAGAATGATAAACCTCACTTTCAAAAATCAAGTGAAAACGAAGTTGAAAAAGAGTTTTCCCATGATTCTGATTCGGATCTCCAGGGAGTAAAAGCCTTTGAGTATCTGCCCCTGGCTTATCCGGTGGAACCCGGAAGCGTCCTGGCATTAAATCCGGCGAATGGTGAGGAGCTCTATCCATGTAATCTGGAGGCAGATCCGATGGTCGTGGGGATCGCGGGAGAAAGCAGGCAGGGGCGCGTGATGACTATCGTTTCCGGAGTTGCATTCGTGAGGACCGATGCCTCGATGGCTTCTATCCGCCGTGGCGATCTGTTGGTTTCCTCTCCCCTTCCTGGACACGCGATGAAAATGAAGGCCTTTATCCCTGGAACGGTAATTGGCAAGGCTCTGGAACCGCTGGATTCGGGGACGGGAATGATCAGAGTGCTGGTGATGATGAGGTGAGACGGTTTTATGGGTTTATCCGCCTTCGCCAACCATAATGGCTACCAGCCTTCCCGCTTGCGTTACAAGACAACTTCAGCGCGGCAAGCGCTCTTCGAGCTACGGCCTGGCAAGCGGCGTGACAAGATGGGTAGACGGACCCCCAACCTACACCCCGTCCATCTCCAGGGATTACCGATCTGTTTTATCCGGGGACACACAGCGAGTACATCTCCCCGAGGGACAGTCCCTTCTTTTATCTCACATTTAACAACTTACAAAATAATAAATAGGGACTGTCCCTATTTAATGGAGCGGGACGGGTTTGCTCGTAGAGAACTGGTGTGATCAACCATACGTAAAGGAAAGGCTCGATTCGTAAAAGATATCGTGCTACCTCTTCGGGCCCTCCCCGCAGGTGTCGTTGCCGGCCGAAACGAGGTAGAAGACCAGGTCTTCCCCAGGAACGTCGATCGTGAGTCCCGTCGAACCGTCATGCCCAGTATTCACGGCCCCGTCGAAGGTACCGGAGGCATCCAGATCGCGGTAGACCGTGTAGAGATCACCACCGGCAACGTTAACCCAGGTCATAGCAATCCCCTCTTCCGCGGTTTTGACAAGCATGAATGAGGTTTCCGGTACTTCTCCCGGCATGGTCACGACGGTTACGCTGACGGGATCGGACTGGTCCACTAGAGACGGGCTCGGGCAGGTTGCCTCCAGAATATAGGCAAACGTGCCGATATCATGCGAAGCCGGTATGGTGTACTGCAGGGACGCGGCTCCCGTAATGGCGGATCCGTCTTCGTACCACTGGTAGGTGATCGGCGCCCCGCAGCCGCCTGCAAAGGAACCTGAGCCGTCCAGGAGGTAACCGCTTGTCTCGCAGACCGGTGCCGGGCGCGCGTAGGCCAGGGTATTGAGCACTACCTTCGAACCGTGGACATCGCACCCCCAGATTTCCACGTCGTCCACCATCCATCCGAGATAGTCATTGAAGAGAGAGTCAACCGTATCAAAGGTGAACCTCATATAGATGTCCGATCCCGACGAGGAACTGAGATCTGTTTTCCAGGAGTGCCAGAGGTTGTCATTGACGGTGATCTGGTCAACAACATTGTACGGCCCGGCGTCTTCACTCAGCCTCACCAGGCTCTGGTCCGTGGTCGTACTCCCCCCTTCGGTCTCCCTGCGGAACCACCAGTCCATGTGGCTGTAATAGTCGTAGGACTGCGTTGGGACGTTCAGGTTGTTGGAGTTTGTTGCGCCGGTATTGTAGGTGCATGTGGCGTTCTGGCCGTAATACCACGAGGTGGAAGGAGAACGATAATAGGGGTCGCATGCGCTATTTTCCTGGTGCCAGAGGCCGAAACCGGACCAGCCGTTAGGCCCGTTTTCCATGTCGTCGGAGTAGAGACGATAGGCGCCAAAGGGCACCGCGCGCCAGGCGGTTTCGTCCTTCAAATCGCTACTGTAGCAGCTTAAGGCCTGGCCGTTGATTCCGGTGATGTTCTCCAGCCCTGCCGTTGCGGTGGCCCCGCTGTCCGAACCCGATCCGAACACGGTGTCCTGGTACTGGACCAGGATCTGGTTGATTCCCTCGAAGAGAGTGACTTCAAAGGTTGCGTCCCCGACGGCGGGGTAGTGGGGAATTCCGGACCACTCCAGGGTCAGCCGCCGGTTGGGAGCGGTTCCTTCCAGGAAGCTATAGACGGCACCGCCGGATTCCGGGTTCAGGTCGTCCCAGAGGGGGGCGATGATGTTGTTCGGGGTATGCCGGTCGGGAAAGCAGGCGTTCCAGGGTCCCGGCGCCGATACCGGCGAAAAGGATAGATACCCGTCGTCGCAGACATAGAGCGTATCGTAGGTCCGTCCATAGAATTCGAAGGTAAATCCGATCGAAACGGGCATGCAGCAGTTGTCACACGTCATGCCGAGGTCATTCCCCACCGTGGCGTCTATCCATGTGTAGGTCTCGGAGCGTAATGAGTAGCGGAAGAACGGCTCCCCAAAAACAACCGAAATCTCGCCGGAAGAACTTCTTCCATTATCGGGCCCATTACCGTTACCAATTCCCACGATTACATCCCTGTACCCGTCCCCGTTGATGTCGCCAGGTAAATCGATAGCATCTCCTGCCTGATCACCTGAATCAGCACCGTAGATGACCCGTGCATTGGAGGGTGGTGTGGCAAGGTCTATGGCTGACGAGGGAGAGGCGGAACCGTAGATTATCCAGATCTCCCCGGCCGATAATGTCGCGTCGAGGGGGCCATCGGCCCAATAGGCTCCAAGAACCACTTCCTCAAATCCATCCCCATTTATATCTCCTGATGAAACGCTGCTTCCCGCACGGTCATTGATATCGGCACCAAAAATGACCGTCGTATTGGCTGGAGGTACCGCAAGGTCAATGGAGGTCAAAGGTGACCCTGAACCGTAGACAACCCAGACTTCACCGGCATTGTCCCTTCCGTTTCCCGGCCCGTTTCCCTGGTGCGATCCCAGAATCACATCGTCATACCCGTCCCCATTGATGTCTCCGCAGGAGACGGCTTCTCCCGCATAATCGTAATCATCCGCGCCGTAAATCACCGTCGTATTGACGGGCGGCGAAGCCAGGTCAATCGATGAAGAAGGAGAAGCGGAACCGTAGATGACCCAGACCTCCCCAGTCGTATCTTTAGTGTCACCAGGCCCGTCGCTGGAAAATGCTCCGAGGATCAGGTCCTCGTACCCGTCACCGTTCACATCGCCTGTGGCAGCATCGATCCCCAGATAGTCGTAGACGCCGGCGCCGTAGATGACCGTCGCATTGGAGGGAGGGGTCGCCAGATCAATGGATGAAGCAGGATCGTTGGAACCGTAGATAACCCAGACTTCACCAGCATTGAATCTATCATCCTCGGGGCCGTCGGGATAGATGGTTCCCATGGCGACATCGTCATACCCGTCCCCGTTGATGTCGCCGGAGGTAACGCTGAACCCTATACTATCGGATTCATCGGGGCCATAGATGACCGTCGTGTCGGCTGGGGGTGTGGCCAGATCGATAGACAACGCGGGGGAAGCAGAGCCATATACCACCCAGATTTCCCCGGCCCCCGCTCTTCCATTGGAGGGTCCGTCGGACCCGAAAGCACTCAGGATGACATCGTCGTATCCGTCTCCGTTGACATCACCGGAGGTGACACTTTGCCCCGCTGCATCATTGGAATCAGGACCGTAGATGACCGTCGCATCGGCTGGAGGCGTCGCCAGGTCAACGAACGACTCAGGGAGAATGGAACCGTAGATAATCCAGATTTCCCCGGCCGCACTTCTTCCATTGGAAGGACCGTCGCCTCCTGTAACTCCCAGGATTATATCTGCGTAGCCATCCCCGTTGATATCGCCGGAAGCAACGCTTCCACCTGCACCATCATTATTCTCGACACCGTAGACAATCATATCTTCCGAAAAAGACGCCATATCTATCCCCGGGAGGTTGCGCATGGGATGAATGACCGTGAGGATCTCCTCACTGTTCACGGCATTGAGATGGAAGGTGAGGGAAAGGTCCTTACCACAGGGTACGGTGGTGGCCAGCGTCACAGCAAAGTGGGGCGCCTGGGATAGGGCAAACTCCCCGGGTTTGACATCCCCGAATGTGGCACTCCGGCCGGTGAAGGTGATCCCCGGCTCATCGCAGTAAATGGCTCCCTGGACGCCCCAGGCGGTAGCCGTGCCGGCATTATAGATCCGAACCTGCAGAATGGCGGACTCTCCGGGATCCAGAATTCCGTTGTTGTTACCGCCGCTCAAATCATCCACGCTGACCTGGATAAACCTCAGATCAGGGGCCGGAACCCTGCTGTCATCCGATTGTCCGATCGCCAGAACCGTGATTAGCAGAATGATCACTGCAACGATGGAATTGCGCATGTGCCCCCCTCAGCATCTTTCTGGTTTATCCATTTTTCTTTACGGGAGCCTGTATGTCAAGTCAACAATCATGTCAGGATCGGATTTATTACCCATGCACGGCGGATTTGTCCCCGTTGATGAAAAAGAAAAGCGGATATTCCAGGGGCGAAAAGGCGGGCTACAGATTGCACCCTTTTTACCTCATAGATAACAACTTACAAAATAATAAATAGGGACTGTCCCTATTTAATTCGTTCTAATGCGGGGATGTCTCATGCTATGATAGGTATGGATGGAACGCAGAAAGGGGGTGCATGATGGCAAAAGCTTTTGTTCGAGTTTGTGTTGAAGTCGGTAAGGAGAGGGGGGTTCGTGACGGACTCCGTCTTTTTGATGAAGTCGAGATGGCGGAAATGACCTCAGGTGAGCAGGACGTCATTGCCATTGTCCACGGAAGCAGTTTTGAAGACATTCTGACATTTGTACAGTCCAGACTTCGTCAGTTCACCGGGATCAAGGTCACCTGGACCAACTTTATTCTGGAGACATAGTTACAATTATGCCGTCTGTTAACCCAATTACATGAAGGGTTTCTTTATTTTTTCCACCTGAAACAGAACCTGATGGTTCATTCCTGCCGGTCTCTTTCCCTGAATACGTTATCTTTTCAGGAATTCCCCTTCGATGATCCTACTGAACCTCGAAGATGGCTTCCGCCTCGGCTTCAGAACCGGCAAATTCGATTCGCGCGGTAAACCGGTAGACACCGGGTTTAGCGCTGGACGGAACCTTCACCTTCTTGGAAGACGTAAAGGAGCCGCTTCCCCGTGCAATCGGATCTCTAAAAGATGCCAGCTTCTTATCACCCATATAAAGCGCTCTAAGCTCCACTGCTTCAAAGGAGGTTGAAGGCGGAATCCCCTGCACACGATAATGGATAACCAGGTCCACCTGTTCCCCTGCCCGTACCCTGACAGGCTGGACGGAAGTAGAGAGGATCTCTACCTGGGGCTTGAATGCCTGGCCAGAAGGAGCGGTTGGAGCTGTTGCCGCGGGTGGAGCGTACCCGGGGCCTGGCGCAGACAAAGGAACACTGGAGAGTTGTTCACTCTTTCCATAGAGCTTTAAGATCTGAAGCCGCAAAAACCTCTCGGCATCGGGAAGATCTTCCAGGTCTTTGTCTTCAAAGATGATCCTGGCCCGGGCGGAATACTTTTCAAAATGAAAGTCGACCTGCAGATCCTTCCCCTTGGAAGGACGGCGAAGACTCCATCCGTCGCAGATCAGGGACGCTCCGACCAGGATCTTTTTCTTTGGAATGATCGGACGGAGGGAGTCCCTGTTCGTAACCATGAAGCGCACTTCGGTATCGTCTTGAGGAAATTTCGCCCATTTGCTTTCGGACCAGCCTTCCGAGTCGGAACCCTTCTCGATTTTGAACGGATAGCGGATCTGCGCTCTGGCCCCCGTCCACTCCCTGTTGACACTCTCCAGGGTAATGGGTTCTGCCGGGACGTAGCTCGCAGGGACAGAGGGTGCTTTGCCGGACCCAAAGGTACAGGCACCCAGGATCACAAGTGAAAAAATAATCATGAGGATTTTTAGAGCTTTTTTCATAACAATATGGGGGGGCAGATTCATCTTCATCCTCCTGGTTTCGTGAAATTAATATTCCGCATAGGTTGCCGGATTGGGACATTTCTGTTGTACTGCAGCCTTCATGGCCTCGCGCGACCCGGTTGCCACCACTTTGCTTGGCGCACCCTTTTGCCCATAGATCGCCAGTGCTTCGTCCAGGCTTCTCCTCTTTGTGACTGGAACTACCAGGTAGGCGCTGCCCGGATGAGAGCCCGTGAAGTAAAAATCGACGAGAGCCCAGTAGATCAATTCATCCTCGTGGCTGGGTCGTGCTGCAATCGTGATACTGCAGTAATATTCCTGACCGGACGAAGTGGAGGTTCCCGATGTGCCCGCCGATCCTCCTCCCGTCGCTCCGCCAGTACTTCCGCCTCCCCCAACCATGCCTCCACCTCCCCCACCCCCTCCTCCCGTCGTTGTTGGGACGTAGCCGCCGCCACGGGTGCTGTTCTGTGCGGCCTGCACCATCGTCGCTGCGGTTGTCAGTGTCGAGATTAACCCTCCGAGTGCGACAGCCGTCTCCTGACGGTCGCGGGCTCGGACATTGACCATTTCGTTTGACACCTGGCCAAGCACACCGTTGATCTTGTCCACCATGCAGTTCGGGGCAAATTGCGCAGCCTGCTGGATCGATTGACGGACAGCCTGCAAATCACTCACTTCCAGCGAAGAACCCTGCAGCCGATCCTGTGCCTGCTGTAACGCGGACATCGCCTGACGCTGCCGGTTGGCATTATCGATAATCGTCCTGTAATTAGCGTTCAGCCAGGGGTTATCGGGATCCCGCGCGGCAATCCAGTCCGCATAGCGGAGGGCTGATTCAAAGTTACAGGCACTAAATGCCGATTCGGCGGAACGGATCCATCCAGCCACCTGGGGATCATACTCGGATGGAGAGGCAGACGAATTTCCCGGGGAGAAACCACCCTGCGACACGGCCGGCTGGTTTCCAGCATCGGTCCCATCCACGGTCTCGACATTTCCTTCTGCAACCCAACCTCCACCCCCATCCCCCGTTTCCGGTTCGTTTCCACCTTCTCCCACTTCAGGACCGGTTGAAGAGTCATCGTTTTCATCCTCATCGAAACCCGGCCACTCGTCTTCATTGGGATCTTCTTCAAATCCTTCGTCGGAAGAATCTTCCTCTGGGGCTTCACCGGACATTGCATCCGCGCAGGAACGTGCACGTGCGGAGAGTGTCTCCGCCTCGGTCTTCAGATCTTTTGCCCGGCTATCCATCTCATCCATCAAATCCGCCATCTCCCACATGTCCGGCAGATCATCAAGGCACATCCTTCCCTGCTTCTGTTTATCCATGAGCTCACGCACAAATGACTCGTTTGAGATCAACTGATCTCTCACCGTATTTATCTCCTCCTCCGTAGGAAACGGAAGAGATTGCATGGCTCCGTCAAGCTCGGAAATGCGGTCCCGGTAATTATTCAGGAGGGCAAAAAGGTCGATGTTCTCATTCTGGTTCTCTTCCAGGAAAGGGTGATCACATGCTGTGAGCTGTTCCCGGGCCTCCGCCAGCTTCGACAGGATCTCCCCTCTTTTCTGGTTCGCATCACTGCTTTCCCCCCGCATATTCATCAGCCTCATGGTGTCGTTTTCGAGTGCGGTAAGTAAATCCTGAAATGTAATCTCGACAGGCGGTTCCCATGACGTGAAGCTGACCCGGCTGTCAATGACCTCACGTGCAGTATCTCCAGCCTTTCCTGCCTTATCTTCTGCCTGGGAAGCGAAGGTTTCCGCGGAGGATATTTCTGTCGCCCTGCAGGCATTTTGCATATCTTTCCTGATCGATTCCACAAACGATTCCAGAACAAACAACTTCAGTTTCACGTTTTCCAGAATACGTTCCCCGGCGTCCCACTCTTCCTGATCCGCCCTGCAGAGATCTTCCACTGCGGCCAGATCGCCTTCAAGTTTTCCAGCCGCCCGATCGATTGCGTTCTCATGCTGGTTAACTTCATTTTTCAGAGCGCCGAAGTCCACCGAAGTGCTGAGGCTATTGAAGCGCTGTTCCGCTTCGGCCAGTAACATCCCGCTATTTTCCGCTGCGCTCATGCAGGTGGAAAGGAAATCCTCACTCCCCGAAATGGAATCTTCATTACAGGTCAATCCCTTGATCATCGTCCACCAGCCCTGAAATTCCCGAATGGTATCTACTTCTGCCCGAAGCATGGCTGCCTTTTCACCCAGCGCCTTCTGCCTTTCCCGCGCTTCAACGATCAGGTTGATATCCTGCAGCATCGAGGCTGCAGCTGCACGGACACGGTTCTCATTTGCCTGCCAGTCATTCACGTCGGGAAAGCCGGATTGATTCAGGACTACCTTCACATATTCGTAAAACATCGTTCGAAACTGCCGCTCACGCGAATTGAAGGCGACCGGGTTCGTGTCCTTCCACTTGAGGTAACTGTTGAGAAAGTAGTTCACCCGGTCGGCGGACCGAAGGGAGGAATCCTGTTCCGCAAAATTGGCGGCTGTTTTCAGGTTGATATAGACGATCTCCTCATTCAGCTGCGTCGCAAATGTGTTCAGCTCCTTCATGACCGTCCAGACCGCTACGGCGTAGGGTCCTCCGATGATGGCAAGCTCCATCTCCCATGCACCACCCCCCGCGATTTCCGCCGCTTTCCACAGATCTCCTGTTGCCGCTTCATCAAGAGCCTGGATCATCGTCGTCAGTTCACCCATATGCTCCAGCATGCCATCCGCCACTCCCCGATTCAGGATTCCATAGACATTCTTGGATTTCACACCGGTTACCACGTTATCCGCCCAGGCCTGAAGGGCTTTCTGTACGGGAGCGTTGGCCCATTCTTTCACCTTGCCACATCCGTACCTCTGGACATACTGGCTGGCTGCATCTTCCGCCGGTCCGACGTCCGCAGGAAGCGGATTACAGAGGACTGAGAAAAAGAACAGGATCATAGAAAAGATGAGGAGTTCTTTGCGAAACAGATGACGGAGGATGTGGAAATTTCTCAATTTCCTGATGCCTTCTCAATATCATTTGCATAGGACGTGAATCGAGTGTATCCCCATACCAGTACCATGTTGCACATTATGCCAAAATCAATAGACAATCTCAAGGATTATACGTATTGCAAAATCCTTCTTGACCGTCGGATTTTTTCACTCTGATGCCCCCAGGCCTCAAACGAATGAGTTCCTCAAAATCCGCGATCTTCCAGGTACCGTTCTATTGTATCGGTTCCATCTTCAGTCTTATTTTGCCTTTCCCCATTTTTTTTGGGATAATGAAATGTCAGAATCTTGCGTTTTTCAGGAGGGCGCTTTTGACTCATCTCACCTCCCCCGGGTTCAGAACCCCCAGCCCACTGTTGTTTTCTCTTTCCGTCTCCCTCTTTCTCATGGTTCCACCCTTTCTCTTTCTGGTTTCGTGCTCCACCGCGATGCAGCCTGTTTCCACCTCCTCCCCTTCCATCGAGATCCCCACTGGAGATCTTGCCCTGGCCCTGACTTCAGAGAATGAAGCCACAGCCATCGAGGCGGTGAGACGACTGAAGGATCCTGCTCTGCTGGCCAGGATAGCCTGGGAGTCCAACTGGAAATCAGCCCGTACCGAAGCAATAGCAATTCTCGATGATCCAGATGAACTGGCCCGCCTGGCCCTGGAAGGAGACTGGTTCCTGCGGTGGATGACAGTCCCCCGGCTTACAGATCAGGAAGTTCTTGCCAGAATGGCACGCAGTGACCCGGAAGCCTTTATCCGCGAGGATGCCGTGAAACAGGTCACGAATGAAACCGTACTGCGGGATGTTCTCGCAAGTGACACGGATCAACGCGTCCGTCAGGCAGCTGTTTTCTCTATGCGTGATCAACCTTTTCTGGCCAGCCTGGCTGTGGAATCTCCCGATGAAGAAATCCGCCAGGTGGCCATGGGGGGACTCCAGGATAAAGACCTCCTCCTCCGTGTCGCCCGTGAGACGACGGAAGAGGAAATGAGAAGACAGGCCTTGTTGAAGGTGAATGATCCGGATACCTGCAAGCTGCTTATTCGTACCGAAGCCAATCTTCCTCTTCGAAAGACAGCCCTGCTCTTTATTTCCGATGAATCGGTCCTGGAGTCCCTGGCCTTTGATCCGGCTGAGAACCAGGAAATACGGGTTGCTTCGATATCCCGATTGAAAGGGGAAGAAAGTCTGGCCCGCCTGGCCGAGCTCGACCAGCCCTCTCCCGTGAGGAAGGCGGCTGTGGAAATTATGAAGGATCAGGACGTTCTGAGCCGGATTGCCGTTGGGGATCCCGATCGGGAAATTCGTCTCGCTGCGATTGGTCGTCTGAACATCCAGGACACATTGGAAAAATTGTCCGCTGATGAACCCGATCCCGAGCTCAGGGCCAGGGCTGTATCCCGCCTGGAGAGCCAGGATGTTCTTGTTCATGTTTTTCATAATGATCCGGAGGGTGCGGTTCGTCTTGAAGCAATTGCCAGGATTCATGACGGGGAAGTTAAGGCCGATGCGTTGAACGATCCCGATGAGCGCGTCCGCGCAAAGGCGGTCCTTTCAATGCCGGAAGACAGGGAACGGTTTGCCAGTCTGGCTTTACACGATCCGTCTCACCTTGTTCGCATGAATGCCGCAGCACGCCTGCTCGATCCGGAGATTCTGGACCGGATTGTCCGAACCGATCCCAGCACAGGTGTCCGGGAGACTGCACTCAAACGCCTTACCGATCCGGAGTATCTGGCCGCGTACCTGGAGAACGGGAAGGACTGGCGGCTTCGGGCGGAAACCGTAATCAAGCTGCGGGACCTCTCTGTTTTGGAGAAAGCTGCCCGCGATTCCGATGAGGATGTTCGACATATGGCCTGGTATCGGATCCATCACCTGAAGCTGGAGGACCAGCTGAAGGATGAGGGCCTGCGGGATAAGATTTTCCATTATAACCTCTATCCGGTTCCCGATCCCGATCCCAGGGAAAACCGTCTCCGGACCGAACTCAACAATCCCGTTCTCCTGGGAGCTCTGGGTCCCCTGGAAATCACCGTGACCCGCAGTTATTCGGAACGAAGATACGTTCGTGACTATGAGGGCGGCGGATATCCCCCCATGCGAGGAAGAACGATCGCGGAGGCCTGGAAGGTAAAAATCAAGGATCAGAAAGGACAGATCCTCTCGGATCGCATTTTCCGCGGAAACAAGCCCACCAAGGCTCAAGCCTTTGATAAGCGAACTCCAATGGTGGATGGTTCTTACGTTCAATACAATAACGCGCAGGTGGATTTTGTATTGATTTGCCGTGATCTTCTTAAGGATCTTGGAAAGCCGATCCTTGAACAACTGGTTTCCGATGGAGGCAGAGATCTTCGGTATGCCGCAGAATCTCTGCTCAACCCGTGACTGATGGAGGATGAAATGACCCGTATGCGATTTGTATTCCTGCTCTGTATCCTGGCGTTTTCGGCAAGTCTCATTGCCGGAAATGGTCCGACCTATGTGAGTGATCCGGTTGTTCCAACGATCAGCAGGGCTGTCCGGGAGCTGCCTCAGGTGGATGATGAAAAAGATGCCTTTGGCCCGGAAATGGCGAGGCGCCAGGATTACGGCTTTTCCGGCCCTGATCAGCAGGGACCTCCCAAGGATAATCCCCTGGCGGATCTGCAAAATCTGACACCCAGACCGGAACCCAACGGGTTCGATACGCTGCTACAAAATTTTGCGGGTTATACGTCCTCCTCATCCCCCCCCGATACCACGGGCGACGTCGGACCGAACCACTTCGTCCAGGGCTCCAACAGCAGCGGTGCCTCCGTCATGCGTATCTTCAATAAAAGCGGCGTCGCACAGGCAACAATCTACCTGGAGGACCTTGCCAGCGGTGGAAGCTGCGCCACGGGGTATTGTGACCCTATCGTGAATTACGATGAAGCCGCGGACCGCTGGGTCGTAAGCGAATTTGCCTCTTCCGGTTCCTATTTCTGTGTCTACGTTTCCACATCACCCGATCCCACAAGTACATGGTACGCCTATCAATTCAGCGCGGGATACAGCAGTGTCCCGGATTATCCAAAATATGGCGTCTGGCCCCTGGACACGAATGGCGACGGGCAATACATGGAAGGTTCTTACCTCATCGGCGTAAATGCCGGGTCTACAGGAAACCGGGATGTCTGGGCCCTGGACCGTGCGAACATGCTTCAGGGAAACCCCGCCTCCACACAGAAATTTTCTGCCCCTGAGCTTTCAGGGTTTGGTTTTCAGTTATTTCTGCCTGCAGGTCATGAAGGCGACGCAATGCCTCCATCCGGAAACACGCCTGCTCTTTTCCTGCGGCCGGTGGATACCGAGGTTAATAGCGAATTTGATGGAGACTGTTCACCAGAACCCTGTGACATCATGGAGATCTGGTCGCTGCTCGTGGATTGGAATAATTCCAGCAACAGCGATTTCAATCAGCTGGCACTTGTTAAAATCGCGGAATACGACCATACGCTCTGTGGAACGGGATCGGATTGGAGCTGTATGGCCCAGCCTGGAACAGCCCAGGAACTCGATCCGATCCGCGAACCGATCCACTTTCCCCTCCAGTACCGGAACTGGGGAAGTTACCAGACACTCGTAGGCTGCTTTGCGGAAGATGTGGATGGCAGTGATCGCGCTGCCGCTCACTGGTTTGAAATTAGAAAGACCGGAGCGGGTGCCTGGACTCTATATCAGGAAGGGGTCCTGGGCACGACATCAGGCTCCAATAATGTTAACCGTTCCGTATGTTCGGCAGCCATGGATTCTTCCGGCAACATCGCGGTGGGATACACGAGGACCGGATCACTGGCTCCCTACTACCCTTCAATCTATTATTCCGGACGACTCGCAACCGACGCGCTGGGAACGATGCCCTATTACGATCTGACCATCCAGGATGCCACCACATCCAAGACCAACAACGAACGGTGGGGTGATTATGCCGGAATGGGAATCGATCCGGACGATGACTGCACATTCTGGTTCGTGACGGAGTACGGCGGTTCAGGAAATACCCGTATTGCCGCCATGAAGTTTGACCAGTGCGGATGTCTGACAACTCCACCCACTCCTACTGCTTCCGCGGCGGCAGTCGGCAATAACCGGATCGATGTTTCCTGGAACGATTCCTCCATGGCCTCCATTACCCGGTACTGGGTCTACCGGTCGATGTCCTCCGGAGGTCCCTATACGCAGATCGCCGAAGTAGCCGATACCAGCCCCGGAACCGGAAACGGACCCGGGTATTCCTATACGGATCTTGACGTGAGCGGCGGCACCCGCTATTACTACGTCGTTAAATCCAATGATGGTGGTGCCTGTACATCAGCGGAATCCAGTGAAGTCAATGCTCTGGCTCAGGGTGTCTGCACCCTCGATCCCGACTTTTCCGGTGTCACATCGGTCACGAATGCCGCAAGTGCAACCTGCACCCTGAATATCGCATGGGACTGGGGTACGTCACGATGTTCGGGAACGTTAACCTACAAGGTGTACAGAGATACGACACCCGGGTTTACGCCCGGCCCCGCAAATCTTATCGCCGAGGGTCTCACAGGTACCTCGCACCAGGATCTGGATCAACTGACGAGCGGTACCGAGTATTATTACGTTGTCCACGCAGTCGATTCCGTGAACAGCGCCGAAGACACAAACACAACAGAAGACAGTGGGATTCCCTCCGGGCCGGGATCGGGATCGAACACCTACACCAGCACCGATGTTCCCAAGTCAATAACCGATAACAATACCGTAACATCCACTGTCACCGTGTCCGACACAAACGTGATTTCCGATGTGAACGTCACGATCATCAGCCTGACTCACACTTACGACGGGGACCTCGATATCTTCCTCATCGCACCAAATTCCACCCGTGTTGAACTCACAACGGATAACGGAGGAACAGGAGAAAACTTTACCAATACGGTTTTCGACGACAGCGCCGCGACCTCCATCACGGCGGGAGCGGCACCGTTCACCGGAAGCTTCCGCCCGGAAGGTTCTCTGGCAACTCTGAACGGTATCGCCAGCAACGGGATCTGGACACTGGAAATCACAGATGATGCCGGAGGTGACACGGGGACCCTTACGTCGTGGTCCCTGACTCTGACCACACAGACATCATGCTCCACGGGATCCAATTGCCTGAACAATCCATCGTCGGTAAATGTCACACCCAACGGTCCCCTGACCCTCTGTGGCGGAACATCCCAGCAGTTGACCGCGACACCCTCTGGAGGATCTGAGCTCAGCTACCAGTGGTATGACGGCATCAACCCGATCCCGCTGGCGACATCCGCGACCTTTGACGCCAGTGATACAGGCACGCACAGCTATAATTGCCAGGTAAAGGGTTCCGGGTGTATCTCGGCCATGTCTGATGCCACACCGACCTCCATCACCTGGCAATCCACTCCTTCCTTTGCTGGCCTGGTCAGTGTAACCAACCCTCAGGCAAGCACCTGTGCCCTTGACCTCGACTGGAATGACGCATCGATTCCGTGTCCCTCCGGTGTGACCTATTCGGTCTATCGGGATACCAACCCTGGATTCACGCCCGGACCCGCCAACCTTCTCGTTTCCGGCCTCACGGCAACCGCCTACCAGGACACAGACAACCTCACCAGCGGCACGATCTATTACTACAAGACCCATGCGGTTTCCGTGGATACAAGCGTTGAAGAAACAAATACCGTGGAACGGTCCGGTGCCCCGACAGGTCCTGGCGGCGGCCCCTTTACCGCGCTGGCTCTCGAGGATTTCGAGGGTTCCTGGGGACCGCAGGGAGATAACCCTCCCGCTGGATGGACGATCGAGGATCATGGGAGCCTTGCCGATGGGTGGAACAACAACGACTGGTACAACTACGCTAAAGGCGGAAGTTACGGCCAGGTAGCCCGAGTGTACTACTACCCGCTTGAAAACCAGAACGAATGGCTGATCTCTCCCGCTTTCGATATTCCTGGAACGGTCACCAGCGTGAATCTCGAATACGATCACTATTTCTACGTCTACTCGGCACCAGGAGAAGACGGATACGTTGACTTCATTTCTGACCAGACGACCTCGTGGACTCAGCTTGCCCACTATTCTTCCACGACGGGGACCTCCTCCAGCTATGCCCATGCGGTGATCGATCTCAGCGCGTATGCGGGGGAGACGAACTGCCAGATCCGGTTCCGATATGTTTCCTATGACGGCTGGTACTGGGAAGTCGATAACGTTCAGGTCACGGGAGTTGTGAATAATGCCTGTACCACGGGAAGTTCGGTTCCCGTGGAAGTTAAAAATGTCCAGTGGACCGATGCATCTACACTGACATGGGACCAGGATCCAGCCTGCGACATGGGGTACCGCGTCTTTCGGGGCATTCCCGCCGACCTGGACAAACTGCTCGTTGACGGAACTTCTGATTCCTGCGAAAAGGCATCCACTTCAGCGTACGATCAGAACTCCGTTGTGATTAACGGAGATGATCCTTCCGGAGTGACGGGCGGATTCTACTGGTACCTAATCTGTGGAGAGTCCAGCAGTGGTTCCGGACCGTTTGGAAACGCTACGACGGGGACCCGGTATCTCAACTCCTCAGGTGACTGTCCATAAGCTTTTTTCTGTATGTAACTTCTTACCCCCGGTTTTCGCCGGGGGTTTTTCCATTCATGAGGACCTTTCAGGCTTGCTGAGAATCATGATTAAAAAGATTGATGATCCGTGATATGATCTTTGTATCCCTATAAATAAAGAGGTTATTCTATGAAACAATTCATGCTGGGTTGTTTGATTCTGATGATGTGCTCAGTCGGTTTTGGTCAGGCTTCCAGCTGGTGGAGAATACCCGCCGTAGGTTCCGGACCGGGTGCGTACGGATCATACTGGCTGAGCGATATCTACTTATTTAATCCAAACCTCTATCCGATCAGTGTCAACGTTTACCTGATCTATACGACAGGAACCTATGGACCTCTCACATACACCATCCCGGAGTGGGGTTCCACGACAATCAAGGATGTGGGTGGAAAATTTTCCCTCCAGGGTGCCGCCGCACTGCAGATCCAGGGGCAGAATGATGCCGTCTTTAATGTGATGAGCCGCACGTACAACCGGGAAACCAATGGAGATACGACGGGGCAGGATATTGCGGGACAGGACTGGTGCGCCGGAAACTCTTCCGGTCCATCCCAGATGATTCTCTTTCTCGGGATTCAGCAAAACAGCGGTTTCCGGACCAACATGGGATTCATGGGTGGAAGTAACCCTGTAGATCTTCTCGTGAGCGTTTATGATGGAAACAACCAGTATGTAACGGGGATTCCTGTTCACCTGGACTCGTGGAGCGGGACATCGTTTTCCCTGGCAAAGTACACCAGTGCAAACATTTCAAACGGATATGCCATTGCTTCCATTACATCCAGCGCGTCTGCCTGCGTGAACGGGTATGCGTCCGTTGTGGATAACGGGACCCAGGATGGTACCTACATAGGGGGACAGATTCTTTACGCGCCCATGAAATAAGGGGGCTACCAAACAGATCGATTAGCCGTACCCGTCATTCCCTGTGTCTTTTGGAACACAGGGAATAGGCGTTTGAAACAAAATTCTATTGACAGGAATGAGCTTTCTTCATGATTTCAGGACGATCCGGTACCGGGCCTTTCCTGAGCGGAGGTGGTCAAAGGCTTCGTTGATATCCTTCATGGCGAACTCTTCCGTCACCGGGGCGATCGTGTGCCGTGCACAGAATTCCAGCATCGTTCTTGTCAGTGCCGGGCTTCCCAGGGGGCTGCCGGCCACCGATTTTTCCCCTGTAATAAGCGAAAATGCAGGGACTCCCATAGGTTCAAGCACGGCTCCTACCGTATGAAAAACCCCTTTGGGGCCCAGTAATTCAAGGTAGACCGGCCAGTCCAGAGATACGTTCGTTGTGTTGAGGATAAAATCAAAGTAGCCGACATACGCCCGTAACGCGTCCGCATCCCGGGAATTGACCACCCGGTGAGCCCCCATGGAGCGGGCTTCCTCTTCCTTCCCCGGCGAAGAGGTGAACGCGGTGACTTCGCACCCCCATTTATTCAGGAACTGAAGAGCCATGTGTCCCAGGCCGCCAATCCCGATCACCCCGACCCGGTCGGTAGGCAGGACTCCAGCCTTGAGAATGGGGTTGAAGACGGTGATTCCCCCACAGAAAAGGGGGCCGACCTTCGCTTGATCGAGTTCCTTCGGAATGGGAGTCGCCCAGGCCCAGTGCCCGCGGACTATATCTGCAAAACCGCCGTAGCGTCCCACGATGGTCTGCTCGTTTCCGGCGCACAGGTGATGGCTTCCGGAGAGACACTGTGCACAGTGCATGCAACTGCCTGAAAACCAGCCCAGGCCAACACGGTCTCCCACCGAGAGACCTTTTACATGTTCCCCGGTCCGCTCGATCGTACCGACAACTTCGTGGCCGGGGACAAAGGGATACGCCGTCATGCCCCAGTCGTTGTCCAGCATGCTCAGATCGGAATGGCAGAGTCCGCAGAATTCAACACGTATATCGACCTGTTCGGGACCGATTTCTGAAAGATCGTAGGTAAAGGGTTCTAACGGGCCTTTCGCCCGGGTTGCCGCGTATGCGTTAACAAGGGTTTTGCTCATGCATACCTCCTGGATGAAGTGTCATATGTCCTACCCTTAACGAACAGACAGGGGGTGACCGAAATTCCTGATCAAGCATCAGTAGATCGTAGATAGTAGATCGTAGACAGTAGATGATAGATAATAGTTGGATAGACGGTTGAAAAGCAATAAACAATGTTTTTGAGATTCGCAAATTTTTCTACGAACTACGATTTGCGGACTACGGTCTACGGTTTTTTAATCTCTCCTCCATCGAAGTAATGGCGTTTTCTACCTCCACACGAATCCACTCGTTGGTGGCTACATCCAGGTCACCCACCTGTCTCAGGCTTTTTATTTTCTCAAGAACGTCAGGCCCGCCTGTCTTTGCGAGACCCCGGATGGCCTCGATGCCCCGATGCTCCGCCGAAAGGGCTCCGGTTCCATCCCTTTCCTCCAGAAGTCCCAGAAGTGCCTTTACGACCCTGGGATCATCGATTTCTCCCAGGAGCCTCGGTACGGAATAGATGAATTGATCTTCTTTACGGGAGAGCATTCCAATGAGCCGATCGACGATCGCATGCTGATCGATTCCGCCCTTGAGACTTCCATGGTTCCGGTTTGTTATGGCACCGAAGAGAACATGATCGTCCGCATCTTTCAATAAAACGGCCAGGGCTTTGGGATTTTCCGCTCTCAGGCCCAGCGCAGGAAGAAAAGCTCCTTTCGGGTACTTGCCTGATTTTTCTGCGTCAAGAATAGCCGTAATGACCCCTTCGCGCCCTTCGATCATTTCCAGGTGGTAGAGGAGATAGGACAGGTACCCCGTCGGAGTCGGCGGCGTCTGTCGGAATGTTCTTGATATCAGGCCAGGCTCTTCCCGGTTGATATTGTGTCTTCCGCCGTGAGTCAGATGAAACGGTGTGTCAGGATACATCAGGGCGTCAAGAAGAGGTGTAACCGCATCGAGCCCGGCCTTCACAATGATGGGATCAATTCCATCCGGCACCCATGGTGGAAGGACTTCCGTCACGATATCGGGGAAGGGATCCGGCGTGCTGTCATAGGAACGGGAGATACAGGGTTTCAATCGGAGCCCGGAGAGCGCTGCAGGGAGAACCTCTGTTTTTCCTGCGAGAATCAGGCCCTTCAGGGCTGCCAGGATCACAGGCTGGTAAGATTGGGCACTTCCTCCCTCCCCGATTCTCCGCGGATCCTGTCGAAGATAGACGACTTCCGTGTCACTTAATCCCTGGCTCAGGAGTTCCACAAAGAGGGAGTTGTGGGATTGGGATTCAAAACGACCCACCGCAATCATCACTGCAGCCCGGACCTTCCAATCCGAATCTTCTGAAAGGCGCTTCACATCAAGGGCCGGATTGTTCATTCGCCCCATGAGCTCGATTGCCCAGCACCGCACGTCCGTGGTTCCCCTGTCCGTCAGCATCACCAGATCTTTATCAGCTCCGGGGCCAAGGTTCCGGATCCGCCGAATTGCTTCTTCAAGATCCTTTTCCTTTTTCAGATTCCCTGGATCCTGCAGGCCAAACCCGCAATCCAGAGCCTGATCACTCCACCAGTCATGGGCTCTGCTCAGGTCCCTGCATATTCTTGAAGCTTCACCGGCGATTACGGCATCCGGGATAAGAAGAAGACCAGCCAAAATGAACAAATTCAGGATTCTTAGTAAGGTTCCACCGGACCTCATATCTTCCTCCCCTCGGTATGATTCTACCGCATCACTCAAGGGACGAATAAGAAGCGCATTTTCTTGGATTCTCACACCCGCCCTTCGTGCTACCATATTCCCATCCTGTTTGTTTAATCGGAGGATTCTTGAGATCATTCATGAAATTTGCAGCCATTGTCATTCTCGGAGCAGCCATCTGGTATGTGGCCGGGGATAGCGCGAAGACCTATTTCAGAAAACTTATCTCTTCTCCATCCGCGAACGACGATGCAACGGTGACGCAAGATTCATCCGACCCGAACGTCATCTACTGGATGGCATTCTGGAACTTGTACCCGGAAGGAGATGGTTTTGGCGACCGATCCGCCATGGAGGATCTTCCCATTGGAGGAGTAACAGATTCCGTTTTGCTCGATCTCCATGACGTCTGCATGCGATATTTTGATGAACTGGAAGAGAATCATTGGAAGCGGGACAGAGGTGAGGATTTTCTCAGTGATGACCTGGTTCGTGGTCACTGGGCCCGGGATTTTATGCCTCTTGTTCAAAGAGCCAGAGAGGCCTATGGAACCCCCTGAGCCAGAGACTGCCTCGTTTTCTCGATAAAAAATAGGGACAGTCCCTATTTTTATGATACTATTATGATATGCCCAGGCGACCAAGAATTGTAATTCCTGATATTCCGCACCACATTACACAGCGTGGAAACAATAAACAGGACATCTTCTTCACGGAGGATGATCGTCAGAAATATCTGTGTGATTTAAAGATACACTCACAAGAATATGGATTTACCCTTCTGGGTTACTGCCTCATGACCAATCATATTCATCTGATTGGGATACCTTCAGAATCGGACACTTTGACCAAAGTCTTTGCGAGGGTTCATTTAAAATATACCCAGCGAATCAATCAGCTCCACAATCGCAGTGGACATTTCTGGCAGAATCGTTTCTTTTCCTGTGCTCTTGATGAGCAGCATCTCTTTCGCGCCATGGCTTACATTGAGACGAATCCTATTCGGGCAAAACTGGTCCCAAAAGCTATGGATTATCCCTGGTCGAGTGCCCGATCTCATGTTGAAGGAAATGATCGGTCGGGACTCATTGATACGGCTTATTGGTTGAAGATAATCACTCCACAAGCGTGGAAAAGCATTTTAGATTCATTTGAAGATACGAGTATTGGTAATCAACTTGTTTTACATGACCGCAATGGACGTCCGCTGGGAAGTGATTCCTTTGTTTCAAAATTGGAAACACTCATTGGCAAAAGGCTACGTCCCCTGGCCCATGGTCGTCCTTGCAAAAAGGATAATAAATAGGGACTGTCCCTATTTTTGATCAGGAGATCGTAAGGATGGATATTCGGACGGCAACCCGGGATGATTTGTCCACAATTATCGATATTTATAATCAGGCGGTGGAAGAAGGGTTTCGGACGGCCGATCTCACACCGGTCCGGCTGGATGAGCGAATCGATTGGTTCAACCTTCATAATCCATCGACCTACCCGATCTACGTGATGACCGAAGACAAAAAGATCATCGGCTGGTGCAGTGTAAGCCCCTATCGTCCCGGCCGGGAAGCCTTACGCACGGCAGCGGAGATCAGTTATTACGTGGACAGGAACTTTCGGAAAAGGGGTATTGCCATGCGACTGATTCTCCATGCCATCGAACAGGCTCCCCTGCTTGGGTTACGGCACTTCTTCGCCATCCTCCTCGATGTCAATGAAGCCAGCGTGCGTCTCCTGGAACGCTGCGGATTCAAGCGATGGGGTCATCTGCCGGACATTGCTTCCATAAAGGATACCCGATGCGGTCAGTTCATCTATGGGAGAGAGATTTAGGTTTCCCCTGACCAACACAATGCTACGGTATTCGCTTCTCCTCGATTAATCGTTCAGAGGTGGAATCCGAAGGACCTGTCCCACATAAATCTTATTGGGATCTTTCAGCATGGGCTGGTTTGCCTCAAAAATCACCATGTATTTCATGGCATCCCCATAGTGATGTTTGGCGATCTTTGAAAGGCTGTCCCCCGCCACAACCGTGTACATCGTGGATTCCTGTTCGGATTGGTCCACGGTAATTTCATCCTTAACCTTTTCCACACCTTTCACGTTCCCCAGGGCCAGAATCAGCTTTTCCCGATCGGTCTGGGAACCCAGGGTTCCCTTGACGTGCACCGTTCCGCGATCGAATTGGATGGTCACATTATCGGTGGCAAGACCCAGTTCTTTCGCTTCCTTATTCAGGTTGTTGGTGAATCTCTGATTTCTGAGTTCCTGGATCTTGTCATCCGCAATCTGAGCTTCTGTCCTTTTATCTTTTTCCTCAACGTCCTTGCCCGCATCCTTTTTAAAATCAAATAAACCCATGGTTATCTCCTTTCCAAACGTGTTTGGATCTGCCGATTGATGGGAAACTGTTCTCGAATTGTACCATGCTCCATTCAGAGGATCAGGTCACCAGGTCACATCGGTCCGCAACAGGTTCGTTGCCACAGCTGCAGGCATGGGGAAGGCATAGTAATATCCCTGCCCCAGTGGATACCCCGCGGCCTTCACATTGTTATGGTCTTCGAGCGTCTCGATCCCTTCCACAATCATTGCGACGCCATGATCATGTGTGGCCTTCAGAAGGGTCGTCTCCATTTTCAGTGATGCCCTGGCATGGGTATCCTTTCGCAGCCAGGTGGACGGAATTTTCACCATATGGATGTCATACTTATCCAGGCAGCTGAGTGAGCTGAATCCATCACTGGACCAGTCGACAGCAATTTTAACGTCCATCGGTTTCAGCTTCCGCAGAAGAGCTGCTGTCTTATCCGGATGTTCCATGAGATAGGTTTCTTTAATTTCCAGGGCAAGCCCGTTGTGAATGAAGATCTCCTGCTCCTTAAGCTGATTCAGGCTGAAATGAAGATCCCCGTGAATGTATTGCGCTTCGGACACATTAATGTGCAGGCAGAAGGGGTCCGGACAGATTTTCATCGCTTTCCACTTTTTCAGCTGGATCAGAGCCTCTTTTAATACCCATTCGCCAATGGGAACGATCAGTTCGGTATGTTCCGCCATGGAAAGGAACTCTCTTGTCACCAGGAGTCCCTTTTCAGGATGTTCCCATCGAATCAGGGCTTCCATCCCTGCGATCTTTCCGTTATCCAGGGAAATGATGGGCTGATAAAAGAGTCGAAATCGATTTTCTTTCAGTCCCATATAGAGTCGGTTTTCTTCTTCCACATCGTGCTCTTTGTCAGCTTTCCCCGCCTCCGGCTTCTTTCTGCGGGGCACGTAAATTGCCTGAATGGCATCGTCCAAAAGAGCTTCCGGTCGCAGGGCCGGATCGTGGGTCGAAGTGATGCCGATCTGGGGTTCCAGTTCAATGGTGCAGCCTTCGAGGTAGAAGGGACGCCGCAGGAGCTCTTCAACACGGTCCTTGATCCTAGGAAGGGTCTGCGCATGGGGGAAATTCTTGAGAAGGATGCAGTACTGGTGGGTTCCCGTTCGAGCGATAAGATCTTCCGGCCGTTTGCAGGCTTCAAGGCGTCGGGCCAGGGCGGGAAGAAATTGTTTCATGGTCAATCGGTCGTACTTCTCTTCCCAAATCTCTGAGTTCTTGAATTCGATCACGATGAGAATGACCCAGCTGTCCGGCATCTCTTCCAGATGTTCCAGGGCTTCACCCACTTCCATCATGAGGGCCCTCTGTTTTAAAAAACCGGTTTCATCATCCTGCTCATATCCCTGCAGCTCACGTCGATCCATCATCACGGTTTCCCTGGGAGAGACCTCAACGACACGGTCGTCGGGAGCAACCCCCGTAGCCGTAGCCCAGGCTGGATGCACTCGCAGAACCAGGCCTTCCACCTCCCTCTCTGAAAGGCAGTTTTCCAGTTGAATATTCACACGGAGGTCGGGGAATTGGGATTCGGAAAATCGAACCTGACCATCCTTCTTGAAATTTGGGGCAAAGAGAACTTCCATAAAGAACTTGTTAAATTCGATAAAGTCATCGGGGTGAACTGGGAAAAAGATAGAAGTTCCAATAAGATCCTCGCGTACTTTGCCCAGATATTCCGCAAAATGGGGAGATACGTATTCCATCTTACCCTCCCCATCGAGGATCGCGGCGTACTCCACCATGCGGTCCAAAATCCGGTTGATTCGCTTGGATGAAGCTTCCAGTTTTTTCTGATCTTCAAGGTAGCGGGAAAAGAGCTTTGTCCAGCGTTCAAGCCGGTGCGCCGTTATGGCCCACTGGTTTTTAAGCAGGGGCTTGGAGAACCAGTCATCAAATCCGGCGGAAATCAACTGTTGAGGCGTTCTTACGGATGCCGGAGACGTCAGGGCAATCAGAATGGTCTTAAAGCGCTGGGGGTTGGATGACAGGGATTGGATGACGTACCCGTTGAGATCCATGTCGAGATCCACGATGACAAAAGGAAAAGCACCTTCCCGGAACAATTGCAGGGCTCTTTCCCCCGAATCGCATACTTCGACATCATATCCGGAAGACACGATAAGATGAGAGAGGTATTGCCTGACCTCCCTATCCCCCGTAAGGATCAGTACCCGAATTAACCCGAACATATTCGTTCCCATAGGTAAAGATGAAAACAATTTACCCGATTAAATAATTCTATCATTCCTGTACCCGTCATGCAGGGTAGCTAACCTATCGATTGGAACGCAGTACGAAGTAGACATATCCATACTCTTCATGGTAGTTCCGGAACATGTCAATTTCCTCGAGGATTTTATATAAAAAGGCCATTTCCCCTTCATCCTTACTCCCGGGCAGAACACGATAGACCTTTTCTTCCAGGGGTGTATAGATTGAACTCCACCACACCTCGGAGGGAAGCCGCAGGGTAGCCAGAACCGTGTACCCGAGGTTCGTTGCGAGGGTTATATTTGATTCAACCGTACCTATCGATGGATACTCACGATCCCAGAATGCCCGAATCTCCTGGGAAGGATTGGAAGTCCACCATACAGCTTCACTGATCATGATGAATCCACATGGTTTCAGATAACGATTCCATTCACGAAGTGCTCCTTCCAAACCCAGAATATAAGCCGCACCCTCACACCAGATCAGATCGAAGGATCCTGGCATAAAGGGCAGGTCCAGCATCGATCCGGCAATACCGTATATTCTGTTAAGGATTCGCGTCCTCAGTAGATGATGAATATAGGAAATGCGGATATCGAGGGCGATCACACGGGCATGGGTCTCCTCTCCAATCACCTCTGTCTGGGCCCCGGTTCCACAACCGATATCCAGGATTCGGGATTGGGGGGAGAGTGAATCGATCACCCTCAGCGCGGAGCGGGTTAAATCCGGGCTTCCGGGTCCCTGCCTCGGAAGATCTTCGAAAAAGTCAAAGAGATAGCTCTCCTGATTGTTTTCCTCCATACCTCTACTATAATACCGGACTTCCCAGGTGGAAAGCCGTAAGGTATTGACTTTTGCGAAATACTATGAGATGATTGGTCTGAATTTCAGAAGTTTTTGCACGATTACGATCCACAAAGGCTCTGAACTTTGTGGTTTTTTTTGTGCTACTTTTGAAATATCTCATTAGAAGGAGCAGTACATGTCTGAAGGAACAGTGAAGTGGTTTAACAACACAAAGGGATTTGGTTTTATTGAGACCTCCGAAGGTCAGGACGTATTCGTCCACTATTCGGCCATTTCGGGCAACGGTTTCAAGTCCCTTAACGAGGGCGATCTCGTGAAGTTCGAAATCCAGAACGGCCCGAAGGGTCCCTCTGCGGTAAACGTAACCCTGCGTTAAATAAACTACGAAACCAACCTTATCCCCCCGGACACCGGGGGGATTTTTTTATCTATGAATATTGCGGGGGCTAATCCGGCGTTACACGATCTGAGGATAGGTCTCCGTTGCACTGCTCACGTAAGCCTCGTAGATCTTTCGGAAATGATGCCCATAAATGGAGAGAGTCACTGCTTCGGAGATAAGGGTGGGACGTCGGAAAAGAGTCCAGACCATCAGCTTCCAGTACTGAAACCTCTCCTTCCCCAGGACACCCAGCGAAATAATCGAGCGCAGAAATGCGGCGATGTCGGATGGATCGATCCGAAATGTCCCCCGGGGAGAAGGTTTGTAATTCTTCAAAAAGGTTTTCACTCTTTCATAGTAATTCCTGGGCGAGTAGATGGTCTTTAATATTCTTCGATACCCCTCGATCAGCTGAGCTCGATCCATTCGCGGGATAAAATTGATTGTCAGATCGGTGTTGTCCCCCGAAGACTCATCCAGAAGCCTTTTCTCGCCTTTCAGCCGCTGGTAAAGCCTGGTTTTCGGAAGTACATTCAGCAGCCCTACCATGGCTGTTACGATCCCGCTGTTTTGAATGAATTTGATTTGAGAGTCAAAGATTCCGGGGGGGTCATGATCAAATCCCACGATAAATCCGCCCTGAACCTGGAGTCCCGCCGCCTGAATCATCTTCACTGACGTAACCAGGTCACGATTCCGGTTTTGAACCTTTCCGCATTCGGTCAGGCTCTGATCATTGGGGGTTTCAATTCCAACAAATACGGTATCGAAACCAGCCTGAACCATGGCTTTCATCAGGGCGGCGTCATCGGCAAGCTCAATGGATGCCTGTGTATTAAAGGTGAAGGGATGCGAGTGCGACTTCATCCAGTCTGCAAGGGCCGGGAGAAGATCGCTTCTCAGTTTCTTCTTATTGCCTATAAAGTTATCGTCTACAAAAAACACGCCTCGACGCCATCCCAGACGGTACAGTCGTTCCAGTTCAGCCAGGATCTGCCCGGTCGATTTGGTTCTGGGCCTTCTACCACAGAGACGAGTGATGTCACAAAATTCACAGTCAAAGGGACATCCCCTTGAATATTGAATACTCATCGTCGCATAGTTTCCCATGCGGATCAGATCCCACCGGGGAATGGGGGTCGTGGCCAAATCGGCCCACTCTGTGGTTTCATAGCGCGTAGATGCTTCTCCCCTCGACAAATCTTTCAGGAAACGAGGGAGAGTCTCTTCGGCTTCATTCAGAACCAGGTGGTCGATGGTATCCGGCAGATTTTCCTCCATGGTAAAGTAAGGACCTCCGCAGACCGTTCGGACACCAAAATCCCTGCATCGTTCCAGTACTTCATGAACAGAAGCTTTTTGAATATTCATTGCGGTAATCATAGCCAGATCGGCCCATCTGAGATCTGCGTCCTTCAATTTCCGCACGTTCAGATCGACCAATCGGAGATTCCATTCCTTCGGTAGCAAAGCGGCAATGGTCATCAGACCGAGTGGCGGGAGACTGGCACGTCTCAATACAAATTTCACAGCGTGAGAGAAACTCCAGAATGTTTCCGGGCATCGCGGATTAATAAGCAACGTATTCATACAAGATCCTTATACCTCTATTTGCAGTAATTCTTCTGACATGGTCAAGTTGATCAACCACCCCTGTTGATTACAACAGATTTGGAATAATAATAAGTCCCACCCAACGGTACGCGGGAAAACGATAAGTATTTCCGTAATCATGCCGTGATGCAGGGCAGATCTTTCCTTGAGTATACATCAGATGAGTTTGTCCCGCATCTTAGTAGTAGTACCAGATCGTTCGATAATCCCGGATATTTTCCCCCCGGGCCGCCAGTTCCTCGAGGTAGTCGTAAATCGGTACGTCCACATAATTGTAGGGCGGCAGCGGTTTGATATTCTTCTCCCAGGGATGGAACTCGTACACCCTGGACCCATTCGCGAGGATCATTACGACTCGATGGTCCTGCCACGCTCGCAGGTGATTTTTCCCCAGCTTGGGGACGTTAAAGACCGGCTCATCGGTCCGGTCCAGTCCCGGCAGAAGGCGGGCCTCTTCCTTGCGTTCCTGCAGGATTCTGGCGATCGGGACCATGTACCTCCGTGTTTCGTCCTTCCCCTTCATGTTGAAGGTGTAGTAAGGATCGACGCCGATCAGGCGGAGATCCCGACGAAGCTTTGCGCTTTCAAACCGTCGGGAATTGTAAATGGTGAAGACTTCCTGGTTGTAAACCCCAATCCCGCGCTTTCGGATCTTCTGCACCGCTTCCATCGATTCGGGGGTAACCTCCGATGAATGCTCAAAATGGGTGATTACGGCAACTTCTCTGTGGCCGGGTTCGTGGAAGGAAGAAAGAATGTCCAGGAATTTCTCCGACCACCGCATGGGAAGAACGACAGGTGTACGGGTGCCGATCCGGATACGAATCACGTGCGGAATGTCGGCAATCGATTGAATCAGTCGCCGAAACGATTCATCCCTCATGATACAGGGATCGCCACCCGTGACGAGAACATCTCCAATGGAGGGATGATCCGCCAGGAATTGAATGGCCTGGGCCAGGCTATGCTTGTCCGCCATGGCCTTCGGATCCATGACTTCATCGATTTCCCAGTTTCTCTGGCAGTACACGCAGATTTGCGCACAGGTATTAAAAGGTTTGATGATGGCAATCATGGGATATCGTCGAGTGACCAGGTCCACCGGCGACGTATCGTGTTCTCCCATGAAGTCGAAGATCAGGCTGCGGTCCGTGCGGTGTTCCGCCATTTGATTTACATAATCCGGGGGCGGGATCACCTGCGCCCGGATGGCTGCATCAAATCCAATGGATAGGGTTCGATCCATCAGGCTCAGGTAATACGGCGTAATCCCAAAGGGAATGGCATTGGACGACGCTTTCCGGATGGCGTCCTGCTGTTCGGAAGTCAGTTCGATCAGATCCAGAAGGGGCTTTGCATCTTTGATCACGTGCTTGAGCTGCCATCGATAGTCCTTCCAGTCCGATTCCGCACCCCCGAAATAGTCCAGGATTCTGTGCCGATTCTCCTCCCTCCACTCAATGAGGTCCGGATCCAGTCCCGAAGGGTATTTCTTAAAATACTTCTTTACACTTACTCCCATGTCATCCAGCATGATCGTGCGGGCTTCGGCGGCTTTTCTTCCTTCGAGGCGAAGAAAATCGGGAATTCCTTTTTTCGCCTCCCGGGATTCAAAATAGATATTAGATCGGCCCGCGACCCCCCGATAGAGGTTGATGAACTCCAGAAGGAACCCGGCAGAGATTCCATTCCGCGTATCTGCATCGTTCTCCCGGGCCAGTTTCCAGAGTACCTGAAGCGCAGAGAAGCCGGTTCGATGCTCATTGATTGGACCGATGATGCTCTTAAAGACACGGATTGACTCTCGAACTGTGGCCTTTTCCAGTATATGAAAGTCGTTCTGAATTTTGAAGATTTCCCGCTCTGCCGCTTCGAGGTAGGTGTATAACTGATCTCGAGCCGCCTCCAGTGTCTCGGCGCCGGAGAGGAGTTTGAGAATTTCCGGATTGGCTTCCTTCAGCCTGTCTACATAGGCATCTACGTCCACTTCAAATCGCGGCTTCACCATATCCACCGCGTCGGTAAATACATCATCTATGATCTTTGTATGAATGACGGTGGGTGTCTCTCGTGATGAATGCAAGGCTTTCCCGCTCTGTGAGCGGTTGGGTTTGTTCATGCGTCACTCCTTTCAGTTCGGAATTCGCGTCGTGTTAAAAGAGATAAGCTCTGCCTTTGTTTTCAGTATACGGGTCCCCGGATTCCATGTCAAATACGTGCAGGTTAATCTTGCAGTTTACCCTGCATACCGTTATACTATTGGGCCATGAAAACAGGGAAAACCGGTTACGGTTCCTTTCTAATCCTTGCCGCCATCTTGTTTACAGGTTTACTCCAGGACAGAGCCTGGTCGGCTGACTGGTCCCTTTCTCTGGGTGCGGGAGCAACAAACCACTGGTTCGACAAGGATATCGATAACCGTATGAACATCGAAGAGATCCGCCTCGCCTGCGGAAAACCTCTTTCCTCCCATGTAAGCCTTGCGTTAAGCGCTGATTATACATCCTTCGACCTCGATGAGGGGGATCATTTCGAGTCCTTTGGCCTGACTCCCCTGATCCGATATACCAGAGGAAGTCTCTTCGTAGAGGGTGGGATCGGGCTCATGCGGAATGATTTCCACCTGGAGGGCTTTACCTACGAATATAAGTGGTCTCCCCAGGCAGGAGTCGGATTCAAGGTCATGGAGACCGAAAAGATCAGCCTTGTCGTCATGTACGCATTGACTCATTTCAGTCACAGCTTTCTCTCTGAGAAGAGAAATGTGGGAATTAATGCCAATAATGTGAGGGTAACCCTCTTTTTCTAGAACGTCTTTCTCATACTTACAGTTTTTGCGAAAATTCCCACAACTACTCTGACCTAAGACGCCTCGCTTAATCTCCGGTCAACACAATCCCAATTCACCAGGTTCCACCATGCCTTAATGTAGTCCGGCCGCCTGTTCTGGTACTTCAGGTAATAGGCGTGTTCCCACACGTCGATTACCAGAAGAGGAACGTGTCCATCCAGCAGGGGGGTTCCTTCGTTCGAGGTGCTTGTGACAGCCAGTGTCTTGCTGGAGGCATCGCGGTAGAGCCAGGCCCACCCGCTTCCAAACTGCCCCGCAGCCTTCGATGAAAAGGCATCATGGAAAGCATTGAAGGATCCGAACGAGGCCTCAATCGCACTTCTCAGGTGGCCGGTCGGCTCCCCTCCCCGCCCGGGAGCCATTGACTCCCAGAAAAAAGTGTGGTTGAAGTGCTGGGCACCATTGTTCCGCACAGCCGACAGGGAACTGGAGGGTACTCGCTTGAGGTTGGCCAGAAGAGCCTCGATGGAGAGGGACTGAAAATCGGAAAGCGTCTCCAGCGCGGCATTTAATTTGGCTACATATCCGCCATGATGCAGATCGTGATGAATTCGTACCGTTTCGGCATCCATGTAGGGCTCCAGAGCATCGTACGCGTAGGGTAGATCGGGTAACGTAAACGCCATAACCACCTCCATAGTCAGAAATCTGTATGTATGATTATAGCAAGAAAAAAAAGGGGCAGGGTTGAAACCCTGCCCCATGTATGAATCTGAAATTGATTACTTGAGTTCCTTAAAAAGTTCCTCCATGAAGTCCCAGACCAAACCGATGGTTCCGATGTGAATTTTTTCATCGGGAGAGTGCGGATTCTTAATGGTTGGACCGAAGGAAATCATATCCATTCCAGGGGTACGATCTCCGATGATCCCGCACTCCAGTCCGGCATGGATCACATCGATTACAGGTTTCTTCTTGTAGAGCCGTTCATAGACTTTCGTGCAGGTCTTCAGCAGAGGCGAATCCATTCTGGGTGGCCACGGCGGATAGCCTTCTCCACTCACGGAAATTCCACCCGCCAGCTCCCCTACAGCCTCAATGCGACGCGTCAACGCCATAAGAGAGGACACTTTTGAGCTTCGCTGGCTGGTCAGGATCGTCATAATCCCATCTTCAATCCTGACATTGGCAAGATTGTTGGATGTTTCAACAAGACCTGCAATATCCTTGGACATGGAGGCAACGCCGTGGGGTAGCGCCAGGATGACATCCAGTACCTTCTTGGACACTTCCGGAGAAAAGGCTGTGTATTCAGCCTTTTTAACAACCTTGACCTTAATAAAGAGATCGGGATCCGTGGTTCCAAACTCATCCTTCAGGGCATTCTCGATCTCCTTCACTGCACTTCGCGCCAGCTTTGCATCGGCTTCTGGAACGAAGATCTGGGCTTCGGCATCTCTGGGAATGGCATTGTGGGCCGTACCGCCGGTGAATCCGGAAATCCTGAGATCGGTTTTAGATCGAATCTTGTTGAGCGCGCGCGCAAGACCGATAATGGCGTTGGCTTTCTGGAGATGAATATCCACTCCGGAGTGTCCCCCCTTCATCCCGCCGGCCATCACGGTATACGATTCGTACGTCCTGGGTACTTTCACCGAGTCCACCAGAAGCCTGATTCTCGTATTGATACCGCCTGCGCATCCCACAGTGAGGTACCCCTCATCCTCAGAGTCAATGTTGAGGAGAATTTTCCCGCTGATAAAACCGGGTTTCAGGGAAGAAGCGCCCGTGAGACCGGTCTCTTCGTCGACAGTGAAGAGAAGCTCAAAGGGCGGATGTTTAAGGGTCTTGTCCGTGGCGGCAATCAGCGCCATGGCAATGGCGATTCCGTTGTCCGCACCGAGGGTCGTCCTGTCTGCTTTCAGCCAGTCCCCGTCATAGACAAACTTGATAGGATCTTTTGAAAAATCATGCCTGGAATCGGGAGTTTTTTCACAGACCATGTCCACATGCCCCTGGAGAACGACCGTAGGGGATTTCTCATACCCCTTCGAAGCCGGAACCTTGATGCATACATTCCCGACTTCGTCCAATTTTGCTTCAAACTTATGGTCGTCCGCCCATTTCAGCAACCATTCGCAGATCTTTTCTTCGTGCTTGGAGCATCGGGGGATCTTCGAGAGTTCTTCAAAGACGCCCAGAATCTCCTTTGTTCTTGCGTGGGTTATTTTCTTCATTGACACTCTCCTTCCTGATAAATAGGACTTTCACGATAAGGGAATCGGTTGTAATTGTCAACTGGATCATGCTTCATGGGATTAGGACCCGGATGTATCCGATTCAGGTTCAGAATGCTCGATGGCAGATGGGGCATTGGACTGGTTCCTGCTCCCGTATCGTTGAACCAGGGGGCTTAGAAGAAGATAAGCCAGGATGGCTCCGTAGAGAACGCTTGACCAAGCGTTGGAAGTGATGGCTCACCCACCTGCCCGGCAGCCAATCATCCGGTAGTAAAGGTAACCGGCCCCGCCGCCAAGCAAGATCGTAGCCAGAGATAGAAGAACTTTCAATTCAGAGCTCCTGAAAGAATGGATTTGACGTACCTCCTAGACAACAGCAGCCGGGTAGCGCGTATTCCTTGTCATTCCCCTCATAATCCAAGATAATACCGATAAGGAAACCGATAATGATTGTAATTCAGGAAACCCTGGCACTGGAGGAAAAAGATCTTCAGGAGACCTTCGTCCGGTCTTCAGGGCCCGGCGGCCAGCATGTCAACAAGGCTTCGACCTGTGTCCAGCTCAAGTTTGATGTAATGGGATGTGCGGTTCTTTCCGATATCGTCAAGGAACGGCTGATTCGCCTGGCCGGTCGCAGAATGGGGGCCGATGGATTTCTGACCATTACGGCCCGACGCTACCGGGACCGGGAAAGGAACCGGGAAGACGCCCGGGAGCGTCTCGCAGCACTGGTGCGAAAGGCCCTTGAAGAACCCAGACCCCGGAAAAAGACGCGGCCCGGCTCCGCGGCCCGGGAGCGCCGTCTCGAATCCAAACGCCGCCGGGCACAGCTGAAAGAATCCAGAAAACGGCCGGACACAGATCCATGAACGGATATTCTGAAAAAAAGACCAATCCCTGGCTGGGAGTTCCCCTGGATGAGTATGAAATTCACATGGCCTCTCCCGACGTGGGGCAACTCCCGGCATTGCGGGATCTTTTTCTGCAGGCCTACCGTGAGGTTTTCCCGCAACGTCTTCTGGTTCTGGGCTGTGAGGCCGGGAATGGATTTGAGCACGTTGAACCTGACAGGACCCGTCTCCTCGTGGGAGCCGATCTGAACCTCTCCTTTCTTTCCACCGCGACTAAAAGGCACAAGCATGGAAACAATCCTCAACTTATCTGTATGGACCTTTCCCGCCCGGGTTTCAGCACTAACTCTTTTGACCACATCCATGCCGCCCTGATCTTTGAGTATGTGAATCCTGTCCAGCTGCTGCAAAATATCGAGAGCTGGCTGGTTCCGGGAGGAACGCTTTCCGTCGTCCTGCAGCTCCCTTCTCCCATCCAGGGAACGGTCTCCTCTACACCCTTTGAAAGTCTGAAAGCCCTTGGAGAAATCCTGCACCTGGTGAATCCGGAAGAATTTACCTCAATCACCCAATCCTTTGGATTCATTCCCGGTCAATCGGAAATACTGCCCCTCCCCGGAGGAAAAGCCTTTTATTTCCGCTACTACAACAAACCTGAAAAATAGGGACACCTCCAAGCCCCGAGAGCAAGGGGTAAGATTTTCACACCCAACCTATCCATACTTCATCCGACGGAAAACGTCCGACACCTCTTCGCGTCGAGAGGGTTGGTGGTTATCCTCTCACGCAGTATGATATACGAGAAGCGATCACCCAATCAGTCCCACGATGTCTTTGAAGGCATCGGTCCCTATTACGGGTCGATCGCTTCTTTCGTATTTCCATTGGTACCCTCCTGCGTTATGCAGGAGGTCATGTCAATAGGTGTGTAAAAAGGGTTCATGCGGCATGATCCTTATTCA